>JALOMN010000456.1 GCA_025455445.1 Cyclobacteriaceae bacterium | reverse complement strand
TCCAGATAATGACTGCCGGGATAGACAACACTTCAGCGGCATCACCCTTTCTGTTTTTGATGAAATACACCGTGGGATAAATCGAAAGCAACCCCACTACGGTAAACAGTCCAAGCTTGATGAGAAAGATTGGATTTTTGGTATAAAATTCAGCCGGCTTGCCAATGCTTCCCAGCCACAGCGTTAATCCTGCTGCAAGTAATGTAATCGCTGCCAGGCCATACACCGCATCAATCCGCGCAAGCCGTGCCAGTTCGTGACGAGACATTTCTCTTTTTAGTAGCACAAATTCTGTGAATAGCGAGCCAACTATAAAAAAGATACTTATAAAGTGAACGTAGCGCAAGAGGATTTCCGTAGTCATAATTGTTTCTTCAGTTTTTTACTTAAAAAAGTTTTGGAAGGAGTAATCCACTTTTCACTTTGTAGCCCTCAAACTCCGCATAACGAGAAAGTGATTTATCTTTCTTGAGCATATTAGGAATAAATGCTCCGATAAAAAAAGCAACTATGCCTATAAAGCCGATCCAACTCATGGAAAGCATCGCAAAACCAGAATAGATCATCAACTCGCCCAGGTAATTTGTATTCCGACAACGCGAAAAAAATCCTTCCGTAATTAACCCGGGTTTATATTTCAGGGTAAAATATTTCTGTGCATCACTGCTGAAGTGCAGCATCACGCCAAACATGTTAAGCGTCACTGCTGCACCCATTATGGCCGGTGTGGGAATTTTATTTTGTGTGATCAAGATCCACGGGGCTATCCAGTATAAACCCAGCACAGAAAATACAAATACTGCATAGCCCATTGAAACAGGCTGCTCCCATTGCTTATCAGGAAAAATCTGATTTTTCAACAACCACAAAAAGCCATAACTGCCATGCAGCGCAAGATAGACCCAGGCACCTGCTGAATAATTGCCATATAAAAACATCAGTGCAAGCACATAAAAAGCTGTTGCGCCTTTATGCAGGTTTACCGGATATTTGAGTTTCATGAGCGATGGATTGATTACGAATATAAATCATTCCATTCGATTAGAAATTCATAAACCTTATTTAATATACTCCGGCTTAACCCGAAACTCAATCACATTTTGCTTTGGATTTTCAGGATTGTATAAAATTTCAAATGAAATGCCCGGATGCGGTGTGCTGATAGAATCCGTTGTCATCTGATCAATCGTAATTGAAAACTGATCCGTATATCGAACAGAGTCTACAAAATATTCAAGATAAGCGTTGAATTTATCCCCCTCTATTTTCAGGTCCGTAATGGTAGCTGTAGTTCTTTGATATTCCGGTTTACACGCATGGCATGCAATAAGAATAAGGGCTAGGCCGATGAGTTTATTTAGCTTCATACATGAAGATACTTTTTTGAATTAATTTTTCAAAAAAAACCCGTAATTCTTGCGCTGGTGTAATATGACTCGTATTCAACAAGTGATTTTATCTATTTTCAGGACTTCAATTATATATTTACCAAACATGATCAAATCGATTCTAATCCTCCTGCCTTTTGTTTTATTCATATCCTGCAATCAACAAGACAAATCCTCATCAATTTCTTACAATGACTCACTTGATAGTTTGTTTAGAGAATATTATGAATTTAAAAAACACATAAACCCCATTGAGGCAACCAAAGCGGGCTACAATGAATACAACGATCAGCTTGCGAACTATGTGTCAACTCCATATATAAATGAATTAAAAGATAGCTATTCAAAATTTCTCGAAGCTCTTTCTGAGTATGATTCTACCGAGGTGACTGCCGCCCGGTGGATGAGCTTGCGCGTGATGAAATGGGACTGTGAAATTAAACGCGAAGGACTGACGAATAAATTAGTCACGATAGCGTCACCTTTATATGACTTGCCAAATTTTGAACTCACCCCTCTCATACAAATACAATCATTGCATCTCTATTTTTCACAATTGGCAGGTGGCATCAGCGTGCAGCCTTTTCATACCGTAACAGATTATGATAACTGGCTCAGACGAGTTGATGCATACATTCCCTTTCTTGATACCTGTATCGCAAACATGCAGCAGGGCATAAAACAAAATGTGGTGTTGCCGTAATCAAGAAAATAATACCTCAGTTGGAACCCTTCATCAGCGCACCCTTGCAACAACATATTTTCTATACGCCCATTCTAAACATGCCAGCCGATTTTTCTGAGGCTGACCAGAAAAGACTGACACAAGCTTATGCCGATATGATCAACGAAAAGCTCATTCCCAAATATCAGCAACTGAAGGATTTTTTAGTGAACGTGTATCTTCCTGCGGGTCGCGAGACTTCCGGAATTGGTGCGGTGGCCCATGGACCCGAAACATACAAATACTTACTTCGCTTAAGTACCACCACCAACATGACGGCCGATGAAATTCATGAGTTGGGATTAAAAGAAGTGGAACGCATTGAACGCGAAATGGAAAAGGTAAAAGAGGCGATGAACTTCAAAGGCGACTTGAAAGCCTTCATTAACTTCATCCGCACCAGCAAAGAACAAATGCCGTTCACCAAGCCTGAAGAAATTATTGCCAACTTCAACAGCATACATGAGCGCTTAAATAAAAAGTTAGGTGATGTATTTGAAGTCGCTCCTAAAGCGGGTTTTGAAGTACGCAGAACAGAAGCCTTTCGCGAAGCTTCCGCCAGCGCAGAATATGTGCCAGGCTCAAAAGATGCCACACGCTCAGGAACATTTTATGTGCCCATTCCCGATGTGAAGTCATACAATAAGTTTGCTGACGAAGCCCTCTTTCTGCATGAAGCAATTCCGGGTCATCATTATCAGTTATCGTTGCAACAGGAAAACACAGAGTTACCAGAGTTTCTTCACCCCGAAAGTATGGGCGTATTTGTAGAAGGCTGGGCACTCTATGCGGAGTCACTCGGCAAAGAGTTGGGATTGTACGAAGATCCGATACAATACTTTGGCATGTTGAGTATGGAAATGCACCGCGCGATCCGACTTGTGGTTGACACAGGCATTCACGGCAAAGGCTGGACACGCGAACAAGCCATTGCCTATTCACTGGAGCACGAAGCTGAATCGGAAGCAGACATCACCACCGAAATTGAGCGCTATATGGCTACGCCTGGCCAGGCGGTTTCTTATAAAATCGGTCAGCTAAAAATCAAGGAACTGCGCGCACGCGCTGAGAAAGAATTGGGCGATAAGTTTTCGATTAAGGAATTTCACAGCCAGGTGTTGAACTCGGGCAGTTTGCCATTGGTGCTGCTTGATGAAAAAATCTCAGGCTGGATTAAAGAATCAAAAGCAAACTAATCATCAGCAACTATTTCAATTAGTGGATAGAATTTCCTTCATCTTAATTGTGAGCACGGAACCAAAATCAGAAAATGCTTTCACCTCTTCTGTAGTGGTCATGTTTGTCTGGCAACTAAGTATGACTCCATCTG
>JALOMN010000455.1 GCA_025455445.1 Cyclobacteriaceae bacterium | reverse complement strand
AGGCTTCATACTTCATAACTTTAATGCTCTCTTTTTGAGTTGAACGATATTAAGCCGTAGCTTAGAGTCTTTAATTGATTTTATGAATTACGATGTTATTGTGATAGGTGGAGGCATTGTAGGGCTTGCCACTGCACTTAATTTGAAAAAGAATAATCCCTTTTTACAGGTCTTGCTACTGGAAAAAGAAAATGAACTGGCGAAACATCAAACAGGAAATAATAGCGGTGTTATTCACTCTGGTTTATATTACAAGCCTGGCAGTCTGAAGGCTCAGAACTGTATTCATGGTTATAATTTATTGATAGAATTCTGCAAGGAACATGGCGTGCCTTATGAGCTGTGCGGAAAAATTGTAGTGGCCACTGAAAAAGAAGAGTTGCCAATTCTGGATAATCTCTTTCAACGGGGTCAGCAAAATGGACTTCAGAATTTAAAAAAACTTACCAAGGAAGAGCTCAAAGACTATGAGCCCCATGTCAATGGTCTTCAGGGGATTTTTGTACCCCAAACAGGCATTGTAGACTACAAAAAAGTGTCCGATAAATTTGCTGAAATATTGAAAAATGTAGGTGGAGAAATTCACCTCGGAGAAGAGGTAATTAATATTCAGCTCGAAGCGGCAAGAGCAGTTGTAATGACACAAAAGCAAAGTTATTCTACAAAACTTATCATCAACTGCGCGGGACTGCAGTCCGATAAAGTTGCCCGCATGACTGTAAAAAATCTAAACGTTAAAATAATTCCTTTCCGAGGTGAATATTATAAGTTAAAAAAAGACAAGGAGTATCTTGTAAGAAACCTCATCTATCCTGTACCCGATCCTAATTTTCCATTTCTTGGTGTGCACTTTACCCGCATGGCTAAAGGCGGTGTAGAAGCTGGGCCCAACGCAGTACTGGCATTCAAAAGAGAAGGCTATAAAAAATCTGATATTAATATCCGTGAGTTAGCCGAAACACTAGCCTGGCCGGGCTTTCAAAAAGTAGCATCAAAATACTGGCGCACCGGTTTTGGAGAAATGTATCGATCCTTTTCAAAGGCAGCATTCACGAAAGCGCTGCAAAAACTACTCCCTGAAATACAAGAGTCTGATTTAGTAACGGGTGGTGCCGGTGTGCGCGCGCAGGCATGCGATCGCAATGGTGGATTGGTTGACGACTTTCTCATATTGGAAGAGATGCATGCCATAAACGTATGCAACGCACCGTCTCCTGCAGCAACATCGTCATTGGCTATCGGTGAAACCGTTGCCCGTTTAGCAATAAAAAGACTGGTATAGAATTATTCTTTCATCGCGGTTACTTCAATTTCAACCAGGTAAGCTGGGTCAATCAGCGCGCTCACTTCTACCATTGTAGTAACGGGCTTAATGGAATTAAAAAATTCTCCATGTGCTCTCCCCACCTCTTCCCATCGTGAAATATCGGTCACAAAAATTCGTGTACGCACAACATCTTTTAATTCGTATCCAGCATTATCAAGCACTTTCACAATTTTCTCAATGATGAATTTAGTTTGTCCATAAAAATCACCTTGGGCAACCACCCTATTCCCCTCTGTGGCCACAGTGCCAGAAACTTCAAGGCATTTGCCAATTTGCACGGCCCGGCTGTAACCTACTATATCTTCCCATTTTGCACCTGATGAATAATTTGTTCTCATAAACAGTGTTTTAGAATTGTATTGTAAATTACGCATAATGTCACAGAGAGTTTTTTCAGAAAAGGAATTAATCCGCTACAGCAGACACCTGGTGTTACCTCACTTTGGCGTGGCATCACAACAGAAATTAGCCGCTTCAAAAGTAGCAATTGTAGGTGCCGGTGGACTTGGGTGTCCTGTTTTACTATACCTGGCAGCAGCTGGTGTTGGTCAACTCACGGTGATCGATGAGGACCAAATTAATTTATCAAATCTGCAGCGTCAAGTTATTTTTACTGCAGATGAAGTAAATCTATCAAAAGCTGCGGTAGCTTCTGATAAAATCAAAAAACTTAACCCGGAAATTTCAATACGTGCAATTCAAAAAAGATTGAACACATCGAATGCGATTGAATTATTAAAAGAACATGATTTGATAATTGATTGCACTGATAACTTTCCAACTCGTTATCTGATTAATGATGCATGCGTGCTGTTAAATATTCCTTTTATATACGGCTTTCCAACTCGTTATCTGATTAATGATGCATGCGTGCTGTTAAATATTCCTTTTATATACGGCTCCGTATTTCGTTACGAAGGCCAGGTATCGGTATTCAATTATAAAGATGGACCCAACTATCGTGATTTATATCCATTGCCACCAGCACCTGAATCAGTGCCTAATTGTGAGCAAGGCGGTGTACTTGGTGTGCTTACCGGAATTATTGGAAGCCTGCAAGCCAATGAAGCTTTAAAAATAGTGGGTGATTTCGGAGAACCATTGTCTGGGAAGTTGCTGATTTATGATTCCTGGAATTCAACACAAACACTTATTAAAATCCTGAATAGGAACTCCAAAGAAAAAATTAAAAATCTGATCAATTATGACGAGTTTTGTGGATTATCAAACGTAATTGATGCCATGAAAGAAGTAACTGTACAAGAATTAAAAGCCATGATGGATTCAGGTGCTGACTTCCAATTAATAGATGTGCGCGAACCTCATGAATATGATATCTGTAATCTGGGTGGTGAACTTATTCCACAGGGAGAAATTCCGCATCAGGTTGAAAGAGTTTCAAAAGATAAAAAAGTAATTCTGCAATGTCGCAGCGGAGCCCGCAGTGGCAACATGGTACAATGGCTGGAAAAAAATCACGGCTTCACTAATCTCTATAATTTAAAAGGCGGCATTCTCGCCTGGGCCCGTGAAATCGATACTACTATGCCAACTTATTAAATCTGTTTATTTACTGTTACTTATTGCCTGCTCAATATCCTGTATAATATCCTGTACATTTTCTAACCCCACTGATACTCGTATCAAACCTGGAGTTATACCTACTGCGGCACGCTCCTGATCGGTCAGTTTAGAATGTGTGGTAGAGGCAGGGTGAGTTGCAATGGAGCGCGTATCTCCCAAATTTGCCGAATGAGAAAGCATCTTTAAAGAATTTAGAAATTTCCTTCCACGTTCAATTCCTCCCTTTACTTCAAAAGTGACTACACCTCCACCAAAGCGCATTTGCTTTTTTGCCAATTCATGCTGCGGATGCGACTCCAGAAACGGATACTTAACTACCAATACTTCATCATGTGATTGCAGGTGGCGAGCAAGTTGAAGTGCGTTATTGCAATGACGATCCATCCGCACCGCCAATGTTTCCAGGCTTTTAGACAAGACCCATGCATTGAAAGGAGACATGGATGGACCAGTATGACGGGCAAAGAATCGAACCTCCTTAATCAATTCCCTTTTTCCAACAACTGCACCACCGATTACTCTGCCCTGTCCATCTATAAACTTTGTAGCAGAGTGCGTTACCAGATGAGCTCCCCATTTCATTGGGTTTTGTAAATAGGGTGTGGCAAAACAATTATCCACGTTCAAAATCAGGTTATGTTTATTAGCCAACTTACCCAACCATTCCAAATCAATAATATCCAGTGCAGGATTGGATGGAGTCTCTACAAAAATCATTTTCGTATTGGGTTGAATCTTTCCTTCCCATGATGAAGGATCAGAAACATCTGCATAGGTATGTGAAATATTGAACTTAGGAAAAATCATGTTCAATATCTGATGGGTAGAACCGAATACAGATCGGGATGCAAGTATATGATCACCCGCTTTAAGCAATGATGCCATACTGATATACATGGCAGCCATGCCAGAGGCAGTAGCGATTCCGTCCTCCGCACCTTCCAGCAAGCAAAGCTTCTGGATAAACTCTGTATTATTTGGATTTGAAAAACGAGTATAGATATTTCCTGGTATCTCATCGGCAAATAGAGCCCTTGCCTGTTCAGCATCTTCAAAAACAAAACTTGAAGTTAGATAAAGTGGTACTGAATGTTCGCGATATTGCGTTCGATCAGTTTGAGCCCGAATGGCATCAGTTTCAAATTTTCTTTCTTCCATGTCAGGGTTTAATTACTTCAAAGCTATAAGTGATCTTGGCTGTCTTTTCCAATGTCTTGGCTACCGAACAATATTTATCAACGGAAAGCGCAATTGCCTTTTGTGCCTTATCGGGATTGATATCTCCGTATAATCGGAAGTGTGCG
>JALOMN010000454.1 GCA_025455445.1 Cyclobacteriaceae bacterium | reverse complement strand
TCCAATAAAACCGGCAACACCTGGATAAGGCGGAGGATCTTGTATCTGGCTATACATGTTTACTTCAATCGTACCATTCTCAAAATCCTCCAGGCCAACTAGTCGTGCATAATGTGGTTCATCTACTGTTTTCTCAATATTGTTGACGTCAAATGGAAGTGCTTTTAGATCACGTTCTATTTTCAAGACTTTCTTGCCTTCAAACTTAATGATGGAACCCGTTACATTGTGCAATTCAAAAGTTTGCTTTTTAAGAGTAAGTGTTTGCTTCTGACCAGATACAGAAAATGATAACAATGAAGCAGCGATAAGTGAGGTGATGATGGGCAGTAATTTCATAATTGCATTCGTTTATTTTAAACAGTTTCTTTCAACTCAGACTTTGTTACCGTTTTGCCAAGCGCACCAAATTCATGTAAGTCGCCAAATACTTCAATGCGAATGGACTGATCAATACTGCCTACGCGAACAGGCTCAAAGCCACTGTCTTTAATCAGCTCTTCAATGGTGGCATTAATGCCACTATCATCTGTTGCATAAAACAACACCGCAGCTTCCGGCTTTTGAAATGCTGCTCCCGACAATGAGGCTGCACCCAGGGTACCCAATGCTTTTGCCATTTTACTATCCTTTGGCAACAAGGCAGCTATAATTTGTCCGGCCGATTCTTCAGCGCCAATGATCTTCTTAAAACCACCATTACCGTCAGGTGCGATTGGATTGGAAGGATCGATGATAATCTTACCCTGAAGTTCGGTGGCGTATTGCTTCAACAATTCCTGAATGGTGCTAAACCAAACCGCCATCACAACGATGTCTGCCTCCTTAATTGCTTCTGGCACCTCTGCAGCTGTAGCCAGACTTCCTAATTGATGCGCAAATGCCTTGGCATCTTCCAGTTTATGACCGGAAATAATTACTTCTCGGTTTCCTTTCACAAGGTTTGAGGCTACCACTTTTCCGATGTTTCCCAGGCCGATCACGGCCACTTTTAGTTTGTTCGTTGCCATATACTTTTTGTTTTAATTGATGATACAAAGCAACATCAAACCGCCAGGCTACACCAATGACCTGGTTTAAGAAAAAACATTGATCTGGATTAAGGCTATTTGTCGCTCTTCGCCATTCGGCTTCGAATGCGACTTAAAAACTCGGGTGTAACACCGAGATAGGCAGCAATCTGCACTTGCGATAAACGATTAAGGAGGTGTGGGTAGGTTTCTAGAAACAACTGATAGCGTTCCTCAGCAGTAGAACTGAACAACTGCACCATGCGCTGTTGTTGAAGCATAAAATGATTTTCCAGCAACACTCGAAAGATGCGGTCAAACTTGGGTGCCCTGATATAGAGATCCAGCAAATCACTATGGGTAATGCGTAACACCACAGTATCTTCCAGCGCATCAATGTTTAGTTTGGCCGGAAATTTTTTATGAAAGCTGGTGAGGTCGAGTATCCAGTAATTTTCAGTCGCGAATTGCAGAATGTGGTACACGCCCTTGTCGTCTACCATATAAAGCCTCATGCAGCCACGTACCACGAAATTGAAATACTCGCACACATCACCATGCTGCAAGGCGAATTGCTTTTTGAGGAACAAATGCGAATGAAATTTGGACTTAATCAATTCCTTTTCTTCCGTACTTAACGGAATGAGGCGATTGAAATAATCGAGCAGTGGTTGAACGGAAACATCAGCAACATCAGTCATTTATGAGAATCTTAGTCTATTTCGAAGGTACAAAATTTCAAGAAGGCATCTCATCCGATTGCTTTGATGAACTTAGCCGATGCGCCACCCACAAAAGTATTAGCCTGAGCCAGCAGTTGATTGAAGAATATCATTGTGTCGTAAAAATTTTTGATGTAATGCCATCCACACAGCTTTGGTGGCACACAACTGCTCACCACCAACCTGACCGGGCATCCGTATGTGGTATTCCCCAACGGGTTCAATGCAATCCAATCACCCACCAGCATCTCCTTCCTGGGAAAATTATATGGTGAGGCAGCCCCGCTGTTGCTGGCATGTGCTTACCAGGAAGCCACCGAGTGGGAAGAACGGATACCGGAATTTTTCATGCCGCGAAACGAATAACTAATGCTTCCTGGTTTTGTTTAATCATCGTGATAACGGAAGACGACATTAACCGCATTATCGAAATGGCATGGGAAGATCGTGCGCCCTTTGAAGCCATCGAATTTCAGTTTGGATTACGTGAACCGGACGTTATCGCCATGATGCGAAGCCGGTTGAAACCTTCCAGCTTCTCATTATGGCGAAACCGCGTATCAGGCCGAAATACGAAGCATCGCTCTAAACGATCTGAAGAAATTAATCGTTTTAAATGTTCAAGACAGCGATCCATCACGCGTAATAAAATCAGCAAACGCTAATCCTGAATTCTCTTTTCATTACTTCCTTAGCGCATGGCACCTCACCAACAATTTGGCATCGGTTTATTCAATTACCTCTGACTTGACCTGATAAAAGGAGGAAAAAAGTTAACCGGCCTTTCACTGTACTTAGTGTTTACATAGGAGACAATGGAATTGGAAAATTTGGCTCAACGTTTTTTGTCTGGTTACTTACACCCAGCCACCATTCGCACTAAGAATAATCTATACTTTAGGTTATTGATTTGTGTAATGAATCTCTCTCGTAATGACTACTATTGCTCATATCTTCTTCGCAACAATCTTTGACTTGCGATTAATTGATCGAACTCCGGTACTCCTGCGGTGTCAATCCCACATATTGCTTAAACACCCGACTAAAATGCTGCGGATATTTAAAACCTAACTCGTAAGCAATTTCACTAACGGATTTATTTGCATCGAATATCCTTTCTTTCGCCACGTCAATCAATTTCAGGTGAATGTATTCGCTTGCCGATTTTCCGGTTTCCTTTTTGATCAGGTCACCGAAATAGTTGGGTGAAAGGTTAAGTTTATCGGCACAGTAGGCAACAGAAGGTAATCCAACTTCTTGAGGTTTGTTGGATGTAAAGAAATTATCCAACAGTGCTTCAAATCGCTCCAGGATTCCTTTGTTTGCATTGTCGCGGGTGATGAATTGCCGATCATAAAATCGAACGCAATAGTTAAGCAGCAATTCAATGTTATTAGCTATCAAGGTCTTGCTGTGTTTATCTACCGCATGCTCTAATTCATATTTGATTTTACCGAAACAATCCATGATGATTTGCCGCTCACGCTCTGACAGATGCAGCGCTTCATTGGTGGTATAGGAAAAAAATGAATATTCGTTCATATGACGACCTAGCGAAGTGCCACGAATAAAATCTGCGTGAAATACCAATGCGAGACCTTGTGGCTGATAATATTCGTCCCCGGTAGAACCGATCACCTGGCCCGGAGCTAAAAATACGAGCGTGCCTTCCTCGTAGTCGTAATTGCTAATTCCGTATTTCAGATCGCCACATTTAATCTGTTTCAAAAACACAACATAAAATCCATAGCTCATTTTTCGAAGCTGTCGGGGCGCTGCTTTCGAAAGATCAACAACACTTACAAGTGGGTGTAACGTTTCATTTCTGTTAAAGGTATTGTACTGACCGATCGTATCAAATTTCAATATCTCTTCCATAGCTGGATTATATTTCTATCCAAAATTAGCCGTTCCTGTCTTCATTTCGATACAGGCAGGTCGCAATCAGTGAATTTGGTTGGCAAAGCAGTAATCTGTATACGTCACCAGTAAGATAGCAACTACATCTTTGTAGCGGAAAAGCCAAAAAAATTAGCCTTGAAGGTAGCTGCAACACATATCATCACAATACTGATGCTAAGTAATTTATTTACCGGTAAATCATTTGCGCAAGCTACCGAATCCGAAGACTTAACGGCACAGCAACAAGGATTGATTTCCATAGCTGCCTATACCGCGAATGGTGATTTGAAGAATTTAACACCTTCGTTAACTATCGGATTAGATGCTGGACTCACCGTTAATGAAATTAAGGAAGCCATCGTGCATGCCTATGGCTAAAGGGATTCAGGATAAGGTGGGAAAAGAGGCATCTCCCATCAGCAATGAGGGTAGTAAATATGAACGGGGTAAAAAAGTTCTTGGCGAACTAACTGGTGCGCCTCAAGAAGGTGTCTTAACGGGATACGGAGCCTTCGCACCAGTCATTGATACTTTTTTGAAGGAGCATTTGTTTGCCGACATTTTTGAGCGCGATGTTTTAACCTATGCCCAGAGGGAACTCGTAACCATTTCAGTTCTGAGTTCAATCGGTGGTGTAGAGCCCATGCTTAGCAGTCACTTATCCATCAGTCTTAATGTTGGCTTCACACCGCAACAACTGAAACAGTTTGTGCATGTGATTGAACCCGCCATTGGTAAGGAGAAAGCGAAAGCCGCAAATGCG
>JALOMN010000082.1 GCA_025455445.1 Cyclobacteriaceae bacterium | reverse complement strand
CTTTTGTATTCATCGATCATTCCGGCATGGTGCGCATGACCTGACTGGTCGGAATGTTGATGCTTATGCCCCAAATGTTCATCTGCTTTTATTTGAGTGAGCATTTGGCGGCTTTTATGCTGATGACCTAAATGCTCACCTTTTGATTTTGTATGCGGAACCAAATCCATTCCACACTTCGGGCATTTGCCTGGCTCATCCTTCACCACTTCGGGATGCATAGGGCAAGTAAACTGGTTATTTACGTGTTGATGTTCCATCATGAAAAGATTAGGTGTTAAAGTATTCTGTTTACTCTGAACGCAATACCAGTTTTACAGTCATATCCACGTCATCGTAAACCAGCTTGTCGCCCAGGTTTTCAAAAAACGACTGCGAACCAAACTTTACATCATACTTACTTCGGTCAAATACCAGGGTGGCTTCAGCAATGGTTTGGTTATTTATTGTATTGACCTTTGCTGTAAACGTGATAGAATTTGTCTTTTCCTTAATGGTTAGATTTCCTGTCACAGTATATTCGTTTGTTGACTTCGGTTCTACCTTAGTAATGACAAACTTTGATGTAGGAAAGCGGACTACAGAAAAAAAATCTTCTGATTTTAAATGATCTACCAGACGTCTGTTTGATTTTTCATCTGTAATATCAGCACAGGTAATGCTGGTCATGTCCATTTCAAAGGTGCCACCGGTTAGTTTATTTTTATTGAATGTTAGATGTCCTGCTGAAAGTTGTATTTGCCCGTAGTGTTCACCACCCAATTTTTTCCCCGTCCACTCCAGTGTACTTTTCTTCAGATCGATGTCAGTTTTTCTGGTGTTTCCTTGGGCAAACGAAGAAAGTGACAGTAATGCAAATAGTGTGATAGATACAAGCTTCTTCATTTTACTTTTTGCCGGTTTTCGTTTCCCATTCATTACGCAGTTTCTCGTTTGCTGCGATAACCTGATCAAGTTTTTTTGTTGTGGCCAATTCGGTGGAGGCTTTCAATGTTTTAATAGCCGCTGCATAGTCATTCATCGCGGCTTCAATCTTTGCTTGCAGTTGAAGATATGCAGCATCCTGCGCTTTGCTGTTGGCTATTTGAACCCACGCATAAGCCTGCTTCAAATCCTTATTGTTGTTGAAGTAGTAAGAACTAGATTGATAGAAAAGACTAGCGCGGTCTTCTTTCTTTACATTAATCCGATCATTGATCTCTGCCATTACTTTTTCGTCCACGTTCATTTTAATGGTGAGCTTCACCTGTGTATTCTCCCACAGTAAAAACAATCCTGCTTCTTCTTTGGTGAAGTCATTTACTTCAATGGTAAATGTTTCGTAGTACCGTGATGATTTCTCAGGCTTTACCGTAAAGCGAACCAGGTCTTGCTCTTGCGTGTAATCGGAAGTACCGTGCATTTCAGTAGCCTTGTTGATCACGATTGTCCATTCATTCTGGTTTGGAATGGTGAAGAAAGAGTATGTACCCCCTGGAATATCGTTGCCATTTAGCTTTACGGCTTCAGAAAATCTAATCGTGGTTGCATCGTGTGCACCTGTTCGCCACATCTCTCCAAAAGGAACAATACCTCCGAAAATTACTCTGCCACGGGCGCTGGGGCGAGAGTATTTTACCTCCACCTCTCCAAAGCCAATCTGCTGTTTAAATGCAGCATCTGTACTAGCTGGTGGTAAATTAAGCTGTGCCCTTACGGAAACAGAATATACGAGTGCAATGGCGATGACTATTATAATTCTTTTCATATTGGTTGGTTGAATTTATTTGGTAAAAATCTTTTTGAGGGTGCGCGATGAAATGGTATATAATACAAAGCCCGACATTACTGTGAGTAGCCCGAATACAGAGAGTATTTTCAGCAACCAGTTGTTAAAATTGTCGCGTCCGGCATAGTCCATTGTATGGAACATCCATAGAAAGTCAAATGCCCGCCATTGGTCGTGTCGAATGGATTGAAAGGTTCCGAGTTCTGCACTTATATATACAGTGCAATCGGGATTCTTAAAACTTACTGCCCAAGCAGGTAAAGGCTTCTCTCGGTATTCATGATGACCATCAGCCTGATCCAATAAGAGCACCTCACTTACCTCTGCTCCTTGCACGACTTGTTCTTTCGCTACAGCAATTCCTTCTTCTTTGGTCAATGATTGTTTCACTTCGCCTGTAACTGCATCGGCCAAAGCATAGTGCACGTGGTGATGCATTCCCTCACCGATATGACCTGAAAAATAGGCAATCTGATAAACAGGCTTGTTGAGTATGCGAATAAGGTGGACGGAGTGAATTGAATCAATAGTTTGCGTTTGCTTCAGTTTTTGAATAGCATCCGTAGGCGAAACAGTTGAAACATCAGCAGAAAGAAAAGCTGGCGATTTTCGCAGATGGTCGCCATGCACGTTATCTATGTCGCTCCAGCTAAAAAAAAGGCCACTGATAGTCCAGCCTAAGAACTGAATGCCAATGAATAGACCAAGGTAACGATGGATTCTGCGGATGAACAGATTTTTATTTTTAATCATAACTTCAGTGCGGTTTAAGGATGGTGATCCATTTCTAAATATTTACCAGGGGATTTATGCTCAACGGCATTTATCTCTCATTTTTGTGGATTTTAACAAATTCGATGTGATTTTCCTTCGATTCGAAATAGCATACCTTGCCAGACCTGTCGGGGTGCAAGCAAATAAATGCTTTTGCCTTGCTAATTCTATTGTTACTGACAGGATCAATTGCGTAACGTTCTACTTCGCTTAGTTGAATTGTTGATATGCAAGGCTGACTACAAGCGTAAAAGTTGCCCTCCTGATTAGGCACTAACATTTGCTCATGTCCATTCATGAATGCATTGGTGGCCATACAAACTTTGTTAGGGTCAATCAGTTTTTCAATGCCAGGATGTGATGCTTTATAGTCATTCTTCTCCTCGGCACCTTCTTTCTCGTACTTGTAAATGCCAATCACTGCCCAGGTTAGTGGGATAATCAACGCCAACACACCAAAGGAATTCAGCAGGATATTTCTCCGTTTTTCCTTTTGGTGCTTTCTGCCAGATGCACTTTGTTTCACACGTTTAATTTTCATTGGCATCTACTGTGGTTATGGTTTGCGCGAGGAGTTGTGCATGTGCACAATTTTCCATGTGCCATTTTCCTTTTTCAAAAAAGAAGACGCCACGCCTTTCCGTTTGATTTCGGAGTTGTCCTTCTTCAACACAATCGTGTAGTTGTAGGTCTCCACGGCAAAAGCATAATCACCAGTAACTGTTACTGTCACGTTGTAAGGATCAAATTTGAAAGACGCAAAGTCGCCCAACTCAGGGCCGATATGATGGGCAAGATAATCCTGATACGTGCCCTCTACTTTACCTGATTCAATAATCTGGCTGTTGGCGACAAACAACACGTCTGTCCCTTTTACATCCAATTTTTCAAGAGCGCTTTTATAAGATGATAAAACTTCTTTTACTTTCTGCTCATCGGTCTGCGCGTAGAGAAATCCGGAAAATAAAAGCAAGACAAGCGATACAAATGACTTTCTCATAGTAGACTCTTTAGATTTATTGAATCGTTTCCTTTACACTTCCGCACTTTAACATTTTATCACCGAAGTATGGGTTCTTGATCTGCTTTTCATTAGAGAGCCAGAAGGCACCTTCATTACCATTGGCCATTGGGCAGTATTCCAAATACAATGCACCTGTCGAGAGTTGACCGCCTTTAACCAGCGTGGACATTTCGTTACTTACCGTACTAAATATCTGACGCTGTTCGTCTAAAGCATTTGTACTTGCCAGCTTTGTGGTTGCTGCAAGTGCATCGGCAGAACCCTTTACGCCCTTTAGTGACTTCTGAAGTTCGCCAGCTGCTTTTTTTGCTTCATCGGCATTGGAAGCAACCAAAGCATCTTTCAATTTTAAATACAGTGTGTATGCATTGCCGAGTTTAGCATCTTTGAAAGTTGCTGCTGTTGTTTGTGCTTTGGCCTGATCGTGACCAGCATGGTCGTGTTGTGCGAAAGCGATTGTGCAGCTTAGTACAAGCGCAAGTGTAATCCATTTGGTTTTCATAGTTGTATTTGTTTAAAGTGTTTTAAATAATTTCAAAATTCAGCATCATGCCATCGTCTTCATGTTCCAGGTTGTGACAATGAAAAACAAAGACTCCGGTGTAAGCGGGAAAGGTCATAATTACACGAACCTTTTCTCCTGGCATTAACAGTACTGTATCTTTCCAGCCCTTTTCAGTCGCGATCAGATTTCCTCTGCCACCCGTGCGTTCCAATATTTGAAATTGTACGCCATGTATGTGCATGGGGTGAATTTCATCACCCATCCGGTTATCGAATTCCCATATCTCAGTTGTGTTGGCTTGAACGGTTTCATCAATTCTATCCATCTCAAAAGTTTTACCTCCGATCGAGTGCCTGCCCATGCCTCCATGCCCACCCATACCACCGACCAGCGCAGCAATGTCGAATGTGCGGGTAGTAACTGCCGAGGCAGTAGGAATGACGTTTATTGTTGAAAGATTTGTAGGAAGAGTAAATGCAGGTGCAGTCGCCTGCTCCACTACAAACTTCATGATGTTGTATTGTTGTCTGCCTTGTACATTATATTGACTGAACTTTTTACTCAGCAGGTATACCGATTGACCGAGTGCTAACCCCGAAAAATCAATCAGCACATCGGCACGTTCCCCGGGCGCGAGCATGAGACTGTTTACGCTTTCAGGAGCAGCCAGCAACCCCCCATCAGCACCAATCACATGAAATGGCATTCCATTAGAAAGGGCAAGGTTGTAGACGCGGGCAGTTGAGCCGTTTAGCAACCTTAATCGATGCCAACCCTTCGCCACACTTGCATATGGCGCATAAGTTCCATTAACAATAATTTGTTCACCCAAATACCCCGTCATGATTTCATCTTGACTTGGTGAATAGTCAAGGGAAGAACCAGAGAAACGTTTATCCTGAATAATAAGAGGAATTTCAAAATCGCCAGTTGGAAGATTAAGTGCAGCTTCTTCACTGTCTGTGACAATAAACATTCCGGCCAATCCCATGAACACTTGTCGTGCAGTAGCTTCGTGTGGATGAGGATGATACCAATAGGTTCCCGCACGTTGATTAATGGGAAGTGCATAGGTGAATGAACTACCTGCTGCAATCAGATCCTTTGGGTGGCCATCCATATCTTCAGGCACAATCAATCCATGCCAATGTATATTTGTCTCTTCTCCCAAATTGTTTTGCACCTGAACGCTCACCGTTTCGCCACGTGTAGCTTTTATGGTGTTACCCAACAAGCCATTTCGATAGGAAAGGATGGAGGAAGAAGAACCATTCAGTAGCTGTCCAGTTGTTGTCTGCACAATTAGTTGTGTATTACCTTCTACAACAACTGGTTTAAATAAGGCTTGAGTAAAACCACCTTCTACAATCCAATTGGCCTCACCCATCATATCTTCTTCGGTATGGCAGGCACTAAGTAACAATGATGAACCCGCCCATGCTGTGATGGCTGAAAGTCCGGTCTGTTTGATGAATTCTCTTCTTTTCATAGAATAGATTGATTAGGTTTTTGTGCACTGAAAATTCGTACAGTACCCACCATTGTTTTGAAAACTCCTGTTTCGTTTACTTTCAGAAAGCCTGTTTCACGAAGAGCAGCAGGCAATACATTTTTTACACTGTCTTGCGTAGTCTCGAATCCATCCAAAAGCTGAATAGTATAAAAACTCGTTCGCTGCAACACATTAGCAGGCTTGGCAAAATCTGCAATATTCACCGTACCCGAAGGTTTAAGTACTCGCAGAATTTCTTCCAAGGCACTGTACTTTTGGCGTAAGGTGAGGTGATGAAAAACCAGGCTTGACATAACCTTATTAAAAGAGTTATCAGGGTAGGGCAGCCTACCTCCATCGTAAAGCTTTGTTTGAATGGTTAATCCGGCTCCCGCTACTTTCTTCTTTGCTATTGAGAGAATTTTTTCATCGATGTCGACACCATAAAACTCTGCATGGCTATGTTTTAGAGCAGCCATGATGGATAGTGTTAACGATCCGCAGCCAAAGTCAAGCACTTTATCATTTGCTTGAACATTCATCTGGTTGATCAATGCATTTTTGAACTTTCGTTCCGGCATGGTTAGTTGAAGTACCGGATCGTAAATTCGAGTCAACCAATCATACTTGAGAGCAGGTATATAGTTTTTACTATCGGGCATACCGGGTTATTTCAATGTTACTTCAACTTCTCTTTCACTTCTCCGCACGTAAGCATTTTGTCACCAAAATACGGGTTGCGGATTTTGTCGTCATTACTCAACCAAAACGCACCCTGGTTGTTGAACGCCATCGGGCAAAACTCATAATAGGCATTGGTGCCACCTAAACCGTAGGCCTTAATGCTCTTATACAGATTATCCGAGAGTGCGCTAAATCCTTCGCGCTGAACTTCAATGTCATCTGTTGCTTGAATAGACTGGAGTGAGGTGTTAAGTCCGCTTACGAAATTCATCCAGTCGTTATGCGCAGCACCGGTCAGTAATTTCATATCCACCTTACCAATAGCGGCAAGCGTAGTGCCCGCTTCTGCTTTTATCTTGTTGACATCAGAAGAGACGAGGGATTCCTTTAGTGTGATATAGGATGTAAACACGCCTGCCAATTGCTGCTGAAAAGCGACATCAACCGTAAATGTTGGTTCGGCTGCTTCGGCATAGTTTGATGTGCTGGATACGTGTTGTGTGCTGTCCTGGTGTTCATGCGTATCGTGATTGTGAGCATCGGCTGATTCTTTTTTACTGCCGCAATTGAATAAGATAAATGAACCAGCAGCAAATAGGAGTGAAGCGAGAATTGATTTTGTTTTCATAGTTGTTGGTTTGTTATGTAATTAATTAAGGTTTAAAAATTTAAATTGACTTAG
>JALOMN010000081.1 GCA_025455445.1 Cyclobacteriaceae bacterium | reverse complement strand
AGCTTATGTACAATCACATTAGGATGCTGCTCCGGAAAAGCTTCATAGTCTGCATCGTGCAGCATGCCCGCGATAGCCCATTCATCTTTATTTTCTCCATATTTATCGGCATACGCTTCCATCACCAACTCGATGGTTCGCATATGACGCAATAGGCTCTGACTGGTTGTTAATGAGAGTAGTATTTCTTTAGCTTCCTCGCGCGCTATCATTGCCGTTTTAATTGCTTCTTTTTTAATTGGGCAGCCTGCCGTTTAGTGTAATAAAGGTTATAACCTCCCACTACAACACCCAGCAATAAAACCACAATGGTGATAACCATTCGTGTGTTTTGAAGCTCGAGTGATTGAATCTGTTTTTCGGCTTTTATCAAGTCAATCTCTTTTTCTTTTTCCTGTAAGTCTAATGCCATTTCCATCTGGGCAATTTTACGAGAGCTTTCTTCACCATTGAGTAATTCTTTGCGTTGGTCATATCTATCCAGCGTTTCATAGGCTTCTTTCATTTTTCCTTGCTTGGCATAATTACGCGCCATGCTTTTCAAAATGGTAGGCTGATAGACAAAAGCCTGTAATTGGTTGGTCATCAGCAATGCACTGTCAAGATAAGTTTGTGCGAGTTTATAATTTCCTGATAAGGATAACACCTCACCCAGACTTGAATAGATATTGAGTTGTTCAATCTGATCATTTTCTTTGCGCGCTAATTCCAATGCTCGCATATAATTCTGACCTGCATTTTGATAATCTCCTTTTTTAAGAAATATATTTCCGATGTTGCTTACCGGGTCTGCATATTGTTTGCCTAACTTCTCACTCATCTCCAAAGCTTCCGTGTAATACTTTAAGGCTTCATCATAACGCTCCAGGTCATTACTGAGATTACCAAGATTATTCATGGAACCGATCATCCGCACGGAGTCACCTAATTCAACAAATAATTTGTGCGACTCCTGAAAGTATTCAATAGCTTTTTCATAGTCCTTTTTGAAAGTATAAATGTTGCCTATGTTGTTTTTGGTGGCGGCAATACCTTCTTTGTGATCAATTGTCTCATATATTTTTAATGCGGTCAGATAATATTCGAGTGATTTTGCGAGCGCACCCTGGTTGCGATAAGCCACACCCAGGTTATTATTGGCAGCGGCCAGTCCTTTTTGATCATTGATTTCAGTAGCCAACTCCAACGCCTGACTGGCATATTCTACCGCTTCAACAGGATTTGAGTTAAGGGTTGCTTTAAATAGCTCGTTGAGCGTCTTTACCTTCAATTCTCCCTCCGCGCTTTTAAGTGCCTGCAGGAGGCTGTCCGTCCTGGTTTGAGCAGATGCGTGTAAGCAAAGCAAAACCAATACTGTTTGAAGTAATAATTTCATAGATTCGAATTAGAGTATAAAGTTATAAGACTAATCAAATAAATTGAATTATTTTTCACATCTAAATAACTTTAAAATGAGAATCGCAGTGTTGCTTTTAGTGGTGTTGTCAGGGGTGTCATATGCGCAAACTGAACCAGAAGGTGTGGCCATCATGAAACCCATCACGCAATTGTTTACCGGAATGAATCTGGGTGACAGTGCCATGGTGCATGGTGCATTTACTTCATCGGTAACAATGGCCACGATAAGTATTGATAAATCAGGAAAAACATCATTAGTCAGAGAGAATTCACTTACTAATTTTTTGAAAGCAGTGGGCTCACCACATGCTGAACCCTGGAGTGAGCCTATCTGGGATGTGAACATTCAGCAAGACGGATTACTGGCGCAGGTGTGGGCTAAATATGCATTTTATGCAGGCACTAAATTCAGTCATTGTGGAGTGGATGCATTTCAACTTGTAAAAGAAAATGGAGCGTGGAAAATATTTCACCTCACCGATACACGTCAACGTGAAGGGTGCAATGTGCCCACGTATGTAAGTGATGTTTTTAAAAAGTAGTCATTCAGGATAGATTTTCTTTGAGGCGCAATTCGTACAATTTTAGAATAAAAGTGTATATTAGTTTGTGTAAACTCTTCATCCGCAATGAAGTACAAAATCATTTTCCTTCTAATGAGTTTTTGTTCCTCTGCAGCTCTCGCGCAAGGTCATGAAGAACTTCGCAAGAGTATTTATTTTGGTGGAGGTAGTTATGATATTGATGACGAGCAGATACTCATGTTATCGAACTGGATTGACTCTATCCCAAACCTTTTAGAGAAATACCAGATTCAACTCATCAGTCATACCGATCCGATTGGCGGCCGCGAATACAATCAATGGCTTTCGAAAATGCGCAGTCGCGCGGTGTATGAGTTGCTGTTGCAAAAGGATATTCCCGAACAATTTATTACAACCAAAGACTGGGGCATAGAAAACCCGGTCTATTCAAACC
Source organism: Cyclobacteriaceae bacterium (assembly GCA_025455445.1). Taxonomy (GTDB): domain Bacteria; phylum Bacteroidota; class Bacteroidia; order Cytophagales; family Cyclobacteriaceae; genus ELB16-189. The sequence continues at coordinate 4,593 of JALOMN010000081.1, read as the reverse complement.
GTTCCTATTCAGGCATGCGCATGAACAGGCGAGTGGATGTAATTATTTATCCGCTCGTTTTTTAAATCAATTTCCTTTTTCGATTTATCCGATTCCGGACACCTTTTTTCATGATCGGACGCAAACTAATGCAACCTGCTTCGATTTTAAGCGTCTTATTGACGTATTGTGTCTTGGCATACATTTAGCCAATAAGCAGTTCGAATGGTAAAAAGTGCACTTAATTCAACACCATTTTCATGATAATTTTAAAAAATATCGACAAGTATATTGATTCGAGATTTCAACGAACCTTTATACTCAAAGGCATCGACCTTGAAGTTAAACAGGGTGAATTCCTCACCATTATGGGCCCAAGCGGTGCCGGTAAATCTACCTTGATGAACATTATCGGAATGCTCGATGAACCATCGGCTGGTGAATATTACTTTTTTGATCAGCCTGTTCATAAACTCAAGGAGAAGCAAAAATCTGAGATGCATAAAAACTATATCGGATTTATTTTTCAGGCATATCATCTGATTGATGAATTGACCGTGTATGAAAATATTGAAACTCCTTTATTATATCAGGGTGTAAATTCAAGCATGCGCAAAAGCATGGTGGCAGAAATGCTCGATCGTTTTAATATGGTCGCAAAGAAAGATTTATTTCCTGAACAACTTTCGGGTGGACAGCAGCAACTGGTGGGCATTGCACGTGCCATCGTGGGGCAACCGAAATTGTTATTGGCAGATGAACCAACCGGTAATCTGCATTCCGATCAAGGCAAACAGATCATGGACATTTTTCAAAAACTGAATGAAGAAGGTATCACCATCATTCAGGTAACGCACTCGGAAGACAATGCGAAACGCAGTAAGCGAATCGTCAAAGTAGTAGATGGATTAGTTGATTCAGACGAAAAAGTATCTTAAAAATTATGAAGCAAATTGTAGTTGTATTTCTGCTTTTCGCCACTTTCAATTTGGTGTGTGCGCAGAATCCTGTAACAAAGCTCACATTTGAGGAAGCTGTTGCCATCGGACTCCAGCGAAACGTAACATTAAATCAGCAGAAAAATCAGTTAGAAGCCAACCAGGTTCAAAAACAGAATGCGATTGGTAATTACCTTCCTAACTTAAGTGTAACAGGAGCATTGCAGCGCCAGGAAGGACAACAAGCCAATACCACCAACGGTGATCTTGAAAATTTAACAACGGAATATGTCGGAGCGCAATTGAATACCGGACTGATCGTATTTAATGGCTTTAGAAATTATAACACATTGGCACAGGCAAATAATCAGTTGATGTCGCAGGGATATTTACTCAAGCGAAGTGCACAAGATGTTGTCTCAATTGTGGCTTCTCAATATCTGCAGGTATTATTGGATCAGGAACTGATGCGCATTGCAGAAGAAAACTACAAAACACAGAATACGATGCTCGAGCAGATGCAAGGTTTTGTTGATGTAGGCGCAAGAGCGGTGACTGACGTGTATAATCAGGATGCGCTGACTAAAACCGCACAGGTTTTATTTATCAGAGCGAAGAACACCTTGCAAAATGATAAGTCAATTCTGGCCCAAACGTTACAGCTTGATCCTTCCCAGCCTTTTGAGGTTGTATATCCTTTATTAGCCGAAGACTTAAAACAATATAAGAATGTATCGTTGGACAGTCTGATTGCCGTAGCAATTTCAAACCGCGCAGATTTGAAACAACTGGAACACCAGGTGAAAGCAAACAATTATGCCTATAAATCGGCCTTAGCCCCGGCATTGCCCTCGGTAACATTGTTTGGTAATTATGGCTCATTCTATTACTCACTGATAGCCGATGATTTTAGTGGTCAGTTTAAAACACTTAATCCATCCTTGTCTTATGGGGCAAATCTTCGTATTCCGATATTTAACCGATTCGAAACCAGGTTTCAGCGGGCTAATAGTAAGGTACAATACCAGAACAGCCAGTTAAACTTTGAAAACCTTGAAAAGACGGTGAAGCTGGATGTGCAACGGGCACAGAATAATTTCATTAATGCCTTGGAAAATTATGAAGCCAGTCATGCCCAGTTTCAGGCAGGAGAGCTGGCGCTGCAAACCCAGCAGGAAAGTTACCAGCTCGGTATCAGCACCCAGGTGGCATTGGCGCAAGCTAACCAAACCTATGTGTTGGGTGCAGCCTCAAAAGTGCAGGCAGAAGTGACGCTTTTATTCCAGAAAATATTGCTTGAATACGCTTTAGGAACCCTTCAGCCTGAGCTAATAAGGCCATAAATCGATAGATATTTACAAAAAATCTCTACATTTGCAGCCCCGCTGATTGGCGGGGCTTCTTTTTGTTGTTCAAAGAGGAGAATGTAAAACCAAAATTTGTCGCAGTAGCCCGACTGTGGCATGTAAAACAGGGTATGTAAACATGGCGAAAGCTCCAAAAGAAAAATCTGAAGAAGGTAAAGTGAAAGCTTCCAAGCCTTCAATAGATGATGCACCGGTAAAGAAAGCAGTAAAAGGTGCCGCTGCTGAAGAATTGTTTGAGAAGGACGAACTAACCGAATTCAAAAAGGAAAAAAAGGCTGCAGAAGAAGAAGGCATCAGCCGCATGATTAAAGATGTAACCATGCGCAAAGCGGCCACACATTCAACTGTAGATACTGAAAATTTTGATTGGGATGCGTACGATCGCAAAGGCTTTGGTGAAGGCTATTCATCTAAAGATCGCGAAGCATTGCTAAAGCAGTATGAAGGTACTGTCACTTCCGTAAATGAAAGTGAATTGGTAGAAGGTACTGTAGTAGGTATCAACGACCGCGATGTGATTCTTAACATCGGATTTAAGTCAGACGGACTTGTGCCACTGGCTGAATTTAAAGACATGGCCAATTTGAAAATTGGTGATGTAGTTGACCTCTTTATCGAAGAGCGTGAAAACGCCATGGGCCAGTTAATCCTGTCACGCAGAAAAGCCAAGCTGTTGAAAGGTTGGGAACGTGTGCAGACTGCGTTGGATAAAGATGAAGTAATTGAAGGTTTTGTGAAGCGCAGAACAAAAGGTGGTTTGATTGTAGATGTATTTGGCATCGAAGCTTTCTTACCAGGTTCACAAATTGATGTGAAGCCAATCCGCGACTTCGACATCTATGTAAATAAGAACATCGAGGTGAAGGTGGTTAAAATCAACTACACCAACGATAACGTAGTAGTTTCTCATAAGGTGCTTATCGAGAAAGATCTCGAGCAGCAGAAGGCCGTTATCCTTACCAACCTTGAAAAAGGTCAGGTGTTGGAAGGTGTGATTAAGAACATGACCAACTTCGGTGTATTCATCGATTTGGGTGGTGTAGATGGTCTGTTGCACATTACTGATATTTCATGGGGTCGCATTAACCATCCGGAAGAGTTATTGAAACTTGACCAGGTGGTGAAAGTAGTAGTGCTTGATTTCGATGAAGATAAGAAGAGAATTTCATTGGGCATGAAGCAACTTACGCCTCATCCTTGGGAATCACTGGCTGCAGAAATTGCAGTGGGTTCTAAAGTGAAAGGTAAGATTGTAAACGTAGCAGATTACGGAGCATTCCTTGAAATTCAGCCTGGCGTTGAGGGGTTGATCCACGTATCAGAAATGAGCTGGTCACAACACCTGCGCAATCCTCAGGATTTCATTAAAGTAGGAGATGAACTGGAAGCAGTCGTATTGACTATCGATCGCGAAGAGCGCAAGATGTCATTAGGTATCAAACAACTTACTGAAGATCCATGGACTCGCCAGGATGTGCTTGGCAAGTATGCGGTAGGTACCCGTCATAAAGGTATCGTGCGCAACCTGACTAACTTCGGTTTATTTATTGAATTGGAAGAAGGTATTGATGGTTTGGTACACGTTTCAGACTTAAGCTGGACCAAGAAGATTAAACATCCTTCTGAGTTTATTAAAGTAGGAGAAGCGTTGGATGTGCAAGTGCTTGAGTTGGATGCGGCTAACCGCAGACTGGCGTTAAGTCATAAGCACCTGGAAGAAAATCCTTGGGATACTTTCGAGACTATCTTCACAGTAGGTTCGGTGCATAAGTGTACTATTATCAGCAAGAATGATAAAGGTGCGGTTCTTGAGTTACCTTACGGTATCGAAGGATTCTGCACTGCGAAGAATCTTGCTAAAGAAGATAATGGTAAAGTAGAGGCTGGAGAATCTTATGACTTCAAGGTGATTGAATTCTCTAAAGACGACAGACGTATTGCATTGAGCCTGAAGGCTACATGGTCTGCCGAAGAAGAGAAAGCTGCACCTGCTGCTGCACCGGCACAGGCTAAGAAGAAGGCTGCCCCTAAAGGCAAGAGCATTGATAAGATAAACCAGGAAGCAGAGAAATCTACTTTGGGTGATATCGAAGCATTGAGTGCGTTGAAGGAAAAGATGAGCGCGTCAAAAAAGCCATCTGAACCTAAGGCGGAATAATTTATAGTAAAGGTATTGGGCGTTCAAAAGTTGATTCTAACTTTGAACGTCTATCCTGGTCTCGTGGCCGAGTGGCTAGGCTGAGCTCTGCAAAAGCTCCTACAGCGGTTCGAATCCGCTCGAGACCTCCAGAAGCACTTCGAAAGAAGTG
>JALOMN010000080.1 GCA_025455445.1 Cyclobacteriaceae bacterium | reverse complement strand
AATCGCAAGATCTGCTTGCAGGAAATAATAAACCGATTGTATTATGTTCATTGGGTGACGGCTCCGTAACTGAAGGAGAAGTTGCTGAAGCATTTCAGATGTCGGTATTAAAGCAGTTGCCCATTATTTTTCTGGTACAGCAGATTTTATTGCCAGTTATGAATGCATAAAGGAAGCGATTGATTATGTGCGGGAAGAAAGAGCACCTATTCTTATTCATGCAAAATGTCCATTATTAGGGCATCACACTTCCGGTGTGCGCAAAGAATGGTATCGTGGTGATGATTTGCGGGAGGATTATAATCGTGATCCACTTCAAAAGCTGGAACAACAGTTAGTAGAATTTGGTGTAAGTGAGCATGAATTAAATCACACCAGGTCAACGATTAATAAAAGAATTGCAGAAGAATTTGAACGGGCAGTCAAGGAAGCAGATCCCGATCCGGATGATTTTGATTCGTATGAATTTGTGCCTACACCGGTAACAGAGGAGCAAGGCATCCGCACACCTTCGAATGGTGAAAAAGTGGTGATGGTTGATGCTGCGCTTCATGCAATAGATGAAATACTTCATACACATCCGGAAGCTCTTCTTTATGGACAGGATGTGGGTGAGCGGCTGGGAGGTGTGTTTCGCGAAGCAGCCACGCTTGCAAAAAAATATGGTAAACAACGTGTATTTAACACACCAATTCAAGAAGCTTATATCATCGGCTCCACTGCCGGCATGAGTGCAGTGGGGGCTAAACCAATAGTAGAAATTCAGTTTGCAGATTATATCTGGCCAGGCATTAATCAGTTGGTGGAAGAAATTTCTAAAAGCTGTTATCTCACCAAAGGAAAATTTCCGATTCAGTCCTTGATACGCGTGCCCATTGGTGCTTATGGCGGGGGTGGACCTTATCATTCGGGAAGTATTGAGTCTACCTTGCTTACCATTCGCGGGATAAAGGTGGTGTATCCTTCCAATGCAGCCGACATGAAAGGTTTGATGAAAGCAGCTTTTTATGATCCTAATCCCGTTATTATGCTTGAGCATAAGGGCTTATATTGGAGTAAAGTGCCTGGCACACTGGATGCAAAATCGATTGAGCCTGACCAGGATTATATAATTCCTTTAGGTAAAGGCAGAGTTGTGTTAGAGGCAGATTCTTCTATGGTGGATGCAGGCCAGTCAGCCGTTGTGATTACCTATGGCATGGGCGTGTATTGGGCCAAAGAAGCTGCACAACACTTAAAGGGAAAAATAGAGATAATAGATTTGCGCACACTTAACCCACTTGATTGGGAACTGATGACCAATGCGGTAAAAAATCATGGACGTGTATTAATTGTTACCGAACAACCACTGTTACATTCAATTGCTGAATCGCTGGCAGGAAGTTTAACAAAATCATGTTTTCAATTTTTGGATGCACCTATCTTTACATGCGGTGCAGCGGATCTTCCGGCAATACCATTAAATGTAAATCTTGAAAAACGAATGATGCCGGATGCTGAAAAAGTAAGGGAAGAGTTGGTGAAGCTGTTAAATTACTAACACGATTATTTTATCATCGAATCAATTTTTTTCCTCGGCTTTGAATTTGATTTCATCAGTTTTTTGCTTTTCACACTTTGTCCCTTTTTGGAATCTCTCACATCCTTGTTGAGTGTATAATCAAGCGAAACGGAAAGTATTTTTTCATTGGCTCTCAGGTTATCGGTAAAACCCAGCGTGCGATTAAGGGCACCATTTCGACTGCCATAAAAAGTATGACCAGATGTGAAGCGAACTTCAAAACCAAACCGTTGCAAGGCCGCGGTCGGTGCATCTACTCCAATCCCGAAATCAAGTCCAAATAACCAGCGATTTACATCCGACATATACATTATGTCGAAGTCGGGTGATGATGGTTCGGTGGGAGCTTCCTCAAATTTTACTTTGTATGTGTATGAACCCCCTCTTGAAATCTGGCGATTGCCGTCCTCATCAAAATAAAAACCCCCGGAGGTGACCTCACCCTTTCCTCCTAACCAGTAACTTATTCTGGGTCCGATTTGAAAGTACCAGCTTCCACGCACATTTTCTGCCCAGTTAAGTGCATATGACTTTCTTAGCAGCATACTTCCATCGAGATAACGGTAAGTGGCTTCATTCACCCAGGAGTCTTCGTTAAATTCAATCTTTCTGCCTCGTTGCGCATAACCAAATTCAGTTTGCATCGAGAAATTATTTTTTAATGGAAAGTTCACAAGTCCGGAAATAAAAAAGCCCGGCTTCCACAGATTGGTGTATGCCGCTTTATCATCGGGGTCTCCAAAGGCGCTCATCGATGCGGAGACTCCTGCTCTGGCACCAATTGCAAATTTTTGTGCAGAAGAAGGGAAGGCTGAAAGTATAAGAATTGAAAAAAGAAATAAGAATAAACTGATTTGCACACTAACCGTATGGAGTGATTTCAACTCCTGATTTCCATTGGATTTAATATGGTTAACTGTTTTACTCACGTGCAAAAATATCCATATGTTATATTCTCTTTAAATAGTTTACCAATAGGAGGGGCATTCGAGGCCCTGATGAAACTTGGTAATTTTAATTCTATAGTTAATCATTATTTCATGCGTGCCATTGGAGTAGGTTCTTATGTCGGAAGTTGTAAAATCATAAGCGTATCCTACGTGGAAATTTTCATTAAGCTGTAATTCAAATAATCCGATAAACGAATCATTCAATCTGTAGGAAGCACCCAGGCCGACTACATCATAGAGCACAGTAATAAGAGTTGCATCAAACGAAAGTGGCGCCTTATCCTGGAATCTGACAAGCGCGGAAGGCACCAATTTTAATTGTTTTGATATTTGCTTGGTAAAACCTCCGGAAAGGTAGTAATAACGATACCTGCGGGCATTGCTTTCAAAGGCAGTTTGCGCAGTAAGAATTTCACTATTTAAAAAGTAGGGTACAGAAAATCCGAGATAACCCTTACTGCTTTTATAATAGAGGCCCGCACCAAAGTTAGGATTGAACGAACGAAACACACCGAATTGATCTTCTTCTCTTGAAATGGTGAGTGTATAATCTGATCGCAGCGTATTAAATCCTCCTTGTACGCCAAATGATAAGCTCTTGTTTTTATCAAATCTGCTTAACGGTAATTTGTAAGAATATGCAAAATACAACGAGGTTTCATCATGCACACCTATCTGATCTCTTCCGGCAATCAATCCAAGTCCTACGCGGTTTTGTTTAAAGCCAGAATGCGCAGTTGCTGTGAAAGTTTTAGGTGCACCGTCAAAATTTACCCATTGGTTACGATAAATAGAGGTTGCACTTAACTGTATCTGCGAACCAGCAAAGGCAGGATTCATGAGCAGGGGATCAAACATATACAATGATTGAATTGCCCGCTGTTGCGCCATTGTGCTGATTGCACATGAAACACTGAAAATGAAAATTGCTAATAGTCTTCTCATCATCTTACGAGTTCAAGATAACCAGTTATCGGCTTAGAACCGTCACGCTTGTCAATAATATAAAAGTAAGTGCCATCGGGCAATTCATTTCCCAACGCATATACTCCTCTTTCTCCAATTCCTCTGAATACCACATCGGAATTATTATATCCATCAGCCTCATATACTTTTATGCCTGATCGGTTAAATACTTTTACATTGTTGTCGGGGAATTTCTCAAGGCAATCTACAATCCATACATCATTTTTATTATCGCCATTTACCGATACGAGATTGTAAGAAAGTATTTCGGTTCCAACTTCCACTTCAGCGCTGCCACTGCACCCTTCTGAACTTGTAAACTCTGCTGTATATAATCCAGCTTCCAGGCCAGTAACTTCTGCGCCAATTCCTACTAGTGTATTGGATGAATTATACCAGTTTATATCAGTAAGTGCTACCGTAAGATCAATAGTGAGCGGTAAACCGCATACTTCGATGTTCTTTATATTACTTTCGCCATTATTCAGTTGAAGTATTGCAGATCCATTGCGTAAGATACAAACTTCCGGTGTGGAGCTTAGGGTTACGAGTGGTTGCACTGTTGCGTCTTTTACCGTTACCGTAGTTGGTTGTGATACACAGCCTGTCAATTTATCGGTTGCAGTAACTGTATACGATCCTTCTGCCCGGTCGGTATAACTGGATCCCACAAAATCAGAAGCTGGCTTAGTGGTGCTTCCATTATACCAATCAAACTCATGTGCGATTGTAACACAATTCACATGGGCAAATACTTCTCCATTTGGCACAAGGCAATTTGTTTTGTCGCGGATAACCAGTGCGGTAGGAGCAGGAGGGAAGATGCGGGCATCGGAAATTTTTCCTGATTGATCTGTTACACAACCTGTTAGTTCATTGGTAACGCGCACAGTATAATCACCGGCAATTTGCCCCACTAACCTGCTATTATTTACAAGTATAGGGGTGGCGCCCGTGCCTATTGAACTTCCAGAATACCAATCAAACAGGTAACCGGTTATCTGACTTCCATCCGCGGTTGCAAAGAGCTGGCCATTTGCAAATAGGATATCGCAATTAACAAACGGGCTTTCTTCTACAATCACAACTTCTGGTTTATCTCTTGCGTCTTTGATTTCTTCTGCCTTTACAGCGATGCAATTAGTATTATTATCGCGTACCCGCGCGGTATAAAAACCTTCCGGTAAATTGTTTGGCGAACTAAAGTTCTGAGGAAACCCTGGCACATTGGGTAGATTAGGAAAATCTGGTGTCTGTGTAGGTAAGGTCGGATCATTCTCTTTATTACCAATAAATAAGTCAGCCGTATAGCTAAGTGGGAACGGATAGTCTTGACGGATGTTCACAACGGAAGCTTGTATCGATCCATCCTCACCTACGCAAAGCGTGCGAGCAAATGAACTTGTGATTAATTGCGGTAAGAATTGTGGTGAATTATCAGGAACAATATAAAGCGCGCTCTTGCTACAGCCTGTTGCGAGGTTATTTACTGTGAGTGAATAATCACCGGATTTCAATCCGGTTATCGTACTGGTACTAGCAAAGCTTGTTCCGTTGGCATTCAGATTAGGGAACCACTCAAATGTATAATTCGGATTAGTATCGCTTTGATTATCAGCAGTAGAAACCAATACACCGGTTCCGAATATCGTTTGGTCGCAGCTTATCTGCGGAACGGTTAATGTTATTTCTATTGTCGGATAGACAATGTTAACATCTCTCAGTTCAACTTCGCTGGGTTCAGATTTACAATCCGTAAGCAGATCCTTTACTACAACAAAGTATTTTCCATTTTTAATGGGTGAGAGTAGGGGTGTGGTAGTACCTAAAATTGCAGTTGGAATAAATTGGCCTTCATACCATTCATATTCAAAATTAGGTGGTGCAATGGCCGGTCCTGAAATGGTTGGATTTCCACCAATAGATATTCCCACTACTTCTGCGCTTCCATCTCCGATACAGGTAGTCGGCTCAAATTTATTAATCGATATAATATTAGGAAGGCTCTTACTTAAATCCAGATTTACATTTACACCGGAAATGAATGTGCACCCGGTGATTGTGTTTGAAACGGTAAGAGAATAGCTTCCTTCAGGCGCACTGGTTAAATTACTTGCACTCGAGCCATCTGTTTGAGTAATGGTACCTGGCAAAGCAAGGGTATTCAATGTCCAACTGAAGGTATACGTATCCGTAGTTCCGTTGCGCTCAAGCGCGATTGCATTGACTTCACCATTTGGATTGTTGATGTTGCAACTTGAGTTAGGTATAAAAGTGAATTGCGCGGTTGGATCCTCACTTAAATCTTTGATATCTACTTTGAATGGAGCAGATTCACAACCTGACCCTGAACCAAAGCCTGGTAATTTTTTTACTTTCACAAAATAGGCATCCGCACCAATAGTAGGAAGGTTGCCAACATTGATTACATCAATACCCGGTGCCGGGCCAATTACAATATTACCAACGGTATTTCTTGACCAGGTGAAATCAAAGTTAGTATGCACCGGATCAATTACACCTCCCACCAAAATATCATTCGCGCCTACCGTAATGCTGCCATCCGGATTACAGATAAGCTGATTAATAGGAGTGGCATTCGCAACTACAATAGGAGTTTCTTCTTTGGTAATAATTCCCTGTGTAGAACCAAAGCAACCTGAAGTTGTATTTTGAACAGTAATGGAGTAAGTGCCATCACTCAGGTTGCTGAAGTTATCATCGGCATTATTTCCATCACCATCGCTTACACCATTGGCAATAAAAGTTGGGGTACTGTTCCAGCTATAATTGTAGGATGCAGTAGGAGCTGAACCAGCATTGGTAACCCTAACCTGAATGGCACCTTCAAAGTTGGTATCACACGCTGTATTTGAAAAAGGAGTAAGTACAACAGTAGGATCAATGCTGCGATCTAAAATGTCTACGCGGAAAGGAGCCGATGTACAACCTGAACCGGGGTTAAAGCCGGGCCGCTTTCTAACCTGTATGAAATATGAATCGGCTCCAATGGTTGCCAGATTTCCGGTATTAATTGCATCCACACCCACTGCGGGACCAATCACGATATTGGATAATGTAGTGCGTGACCAGGTGAACTCGAAATTATTATGATCAGGATCAATTACACCATCGATGGTGATGTCATTGGGTCCCACTACTACGCTGCCATCTGGATTACATATTAATTGATTGGTAGCAGTAGCCATTGCAAATACGATCGGCTTAACATCGTTGGTGATGATTGTTTGTGTGATACCAACACATCCGGAAGTATTATTTCTCACGCTGATTGCATAAGTGCCTTCACTCAATCCTGTAAAATTATCATCCGGATCCAATCCATTTCCATTGCCTGTGGAATTTAAAATTGGTGAGGCAGCTGGTGTGCTCGTCCAGGTGTAGTTATAATCAGGAGTTGCTGCTGAACCGGGATTGGTAACGGTAACCTGAATGGCACCTTCAAAATTTGTATCACATGCGGTATTGGCCGTTGCAGCCAATACAACAGTTGGATCAACGTGTTTATCAAGAATATCAACTCTGAATGGAGCAGACTCACAACCAGACCCTGGGTTTAATCCAGCAATTTTTTTCACTTTCACAAAATATGAACCGGCACCTATGGTAGGAAGATTTCCAACGTTAA
>JALOMN010000079.1 GCA_025455445.1 Cyclobacteriaceae bacterium | reverse complement strand
GCGCATGCCGTGGGCAATGGTGTGTACAAATCATCTGATGCCGGCAAGACCTGGAAGAACATGGGTCTTGAAAAAACGTATCGCATCAGTCGAGTGATTGTGCACCCTGCCGATACCAACACGGTATATGTTGCTTCGATGGGCCATGCTCATGGACCACAGCAGGAACGTGGTGTGTATAAAACAAGTGATGGAGGAAAAACGTGGGAGCGTGTGTTGTTTGTAAATGAGAATACAGGTTGCTCTGATTTGAGCATTGATCCTAAAAATCCGGAGATACTTTTTGCTGCGATGTGGCAGGCCGACATACGCACCTGGAAATTAAATAGCGGAGGCGAGGGTAGTGGCATTTATCGCAGTAAAGATGGTGGCAAAACCTGGGAACCTCTGCGCAATGGTATTGAAAGCGGCCCCACTCATCCGGTAGGTAAAACTTCTGTAGATGTTTCTTATACCAATCCGAAGAGAGTGTATGTGTTGGTTGAAGATACAGAGCCACGTTTGTATCGGTCGGATGATGGTGGTGATAGCTGGATGTTGATGCAGAAAGATCACTCTATGGGGCAGCGGGCCGGATACTATACGCGCCTGCGTGTATCTACCGCGAATGAAGATGAAGTCTATACCATCTGCGTGGGTATTATGAAATCCATTGATGGTGGAAAATCTTTTGTGAAAGATTTTAATCAGTGGGCACCAGGTGGTGACAATCATGATATGTGGTTTGATCCAAAAGATGGCAACCGCATCATGTGTGCGCACGATGGCTGTTTAAATATTACTTATAATGGAGGAACAACGTGGCGTAATATCAATTTACCCATTGCGCAGATGTATCATGTAGCGGTGGATGATCGCATTCCCTATTGGGTATATGGCAATCGACAAGACGCGTGGTCGTATCGCGGACCGAGTCAGTATTTAGGAGGCTGGAATATTCCTTTAGGCACGTGGCATGGTGTAGGTGGTTGTGAAAGTGGTTTTGCGCAACCCGACCCATTTGATAATAATATTGTGTGGTCAGGATGTTATGATGGCGGACTGGATGTGTTTGATCTTACCACTATGCATGCGCGTGATGTGCGCGTGTGGCCGCAAACCCAGATTGGTGAAACTCCCGCCAACGCGAAGTATCGCTGGCATTGGAATTTTCCGATGGTGTTATCAAAACATCAGAAAGGAAAAGTGTGGGTGGGTAGTCAGTTTGTGCATGAAACTAATGATGTAGGACAAAGCTGGCAAGTGATAAGTCCGGACTTAACGACTAATGATAAAACCCATCAGCAAAATTCGGGCGGTATGGCCAGTGACAACCTGATGACGTGGGATGGTTGCACGCTTTTTTCAATGGCAGAATCACCGGTAAAGGCCGGAGTATTGTGGACAGGAAGTAATGATGGCCAATTGCATGTAACACAAGATGGTGGAAAAACCTGGACCAATGTTTCTGCAAACATTCCGGAATTGCCCAAGTGGGGAACTATCCGGCATATTGATGCATCTTATTTTGATGCCGGCACTTGCCTGGTTGCAGTGGACGCGCACTATGTGGGCGACTTCGGTACGTATGTCTATAAAACCACTGATTATGGTCAAACGTGGAGACGATTGGAGATCAACCTGCCACCCAGCAATTCAAATTTTGTAAATCAGATTAAAGAAGATCCAGACAAACAAGGATTGTTGTTTCTGGGTACTGAGAAATCGTTATACTTTTCACCTGATGATGGCAAGAACTGGATTCATCTCAAGAACAATTTGCCACCGGTTCCTATTTTCGGAATTGAGATTCAACGCAACTTCAGTGATTTGGTAGTCGGCACCTATGGTCGTGGAATTTACATTCTGGATGACATTACACCTATTCGCGAATTTACAGAGCAGGTTCAGAATTCTTCCGCGCATTTATTTACCATGCGCAAAGCATTTCGTTTTCAACCCATCAACGGAATTAAAACGGATAATAGTTATGTGTCCGGAAAAAATCCTCCGGAAGGAACAGACATCAATTATTTTTTGAAAGAAAAATCCAAATCAAAACCGGAGGTGTGGATACTCAATTCAAAGAATGAAGTAATCCGAAAAATAGAAGGAACCGATGAAGCTGGTATCAATCGCATCTGGTGGGATTTACGTATTCAACCATACACAATGCCCAAACTCAGAACAAAGCCCAGGGGAAAAGATTGGGTGAAATTAAATGAGAAGGGCGAGCGCGAAATGTTCATTTTCGATTTGGATATTGGTCCGGGTCAAACACCACCTATGGTGCCTCCGGGCGAATATACGGTGGTGCTAAAAGCAGATGGTAAAGAATACAAACAGCCATTTTCAGTAATTAAAGATCCCAACACAAAAGGCACTGAAGCGGATATCACGAAGCAATATGCTTTTGGTTTAAAACTATATAACTCAATTAGCACTACACTGACTTTGATTGATGAAATGGAAAAATTGAGGGCTGCGTTGCTTGCAAAAAAGAGTGACGCAAAAACCATCGCATTGGAAGAACAGATCTATCAGCTCGAAGCACAATTGCATGATGTGCACGCCACCGGTGCGCGGATGGATATCTTCAGAAATCCACCCCAGGTGCTGGAGCGGCTTTTTGCAATGGCCAAGGAAGGTCAGATTTCCAGTGCCGATGCACCGCCCACTGACCAGCAACAGGAGGTATATAAACAGGTTTCAGATAAGCTGGCCCAGGTGCAAAGTCAGTTCGAATTAGTGAGAAAATCGCCTGATTTAAGGAGAATTGAAGGAAAATAGGGTTCCAATGTTAAGTTTTTGTTTCCTGGTTGTTTATCTAATGTGAAGCCGATAATTTGGATGTCTAATTATTAATTCTATGGAAAAATCAGTTGTGAAGAGTAAAAAGGAAATCCGATTACTTATTATAGATTCATTGCATCAAACAGTGCAGGCTTTGGGCATTACCAAATCAAAGAGGAAAACGGAAAAGGTAATTGCCAGGGCATCCAAGAAAATTGCCGAACTGGTTGCCGAGCAGATGAAAAAAGAATTGAAGAAAATTCAGGAAGAAGTAAAAAAGAAAGTGAAGTCGGATAAGACTGAAAAGACCGAGAAGACAACGAAGAAAGCAAAAAAGAAAGTAAAAGCTTCAAACCCTGAGAAAAAGAAAGTAAAGAAAGAAAAGCCTAAGAAAGTTTCTGAAGCAAAATCAAAGGAAATTAAATTTGAAGAGCCTGTTTTGGAAACAGCCTGAAAGATACACCTAACCTAAACCTATGAAAGAGGGGCCTTTGCAGGTCCCTTTTTCTTTTGCAGATACTCAAAAATAGAAATGCTCATGAATAACATCAGCATTCCGTAAAAAGTATCCTCAATGGGTATGGTGCCCATTCGGATTCCAAGATTTTCCATATTGTTATACCAGACAACTTCTTCTTCAATGCCAGTGCCTGTGAGAATTCCATTCACAATAAAAAACGGAATAAGGATAAACAGGTAAGCAAAATAAAACTTACCGGCATAGTCAGTTTTCCACACCCTTCGGTGAAGGAGTAAAAAGATAGCCAATAGAATAAATGTTACGGAAGTGTACCATTTTCCCCAAAACACAATCCCCATAATAAACATGCTAAACATAAGTATGTCAGTAATCAGATTTTGAGTTAACTCACTCATTCTCCATTTCACTAAATAATTTACAGCTTCATAGGTAAAAACACATGCATAGGGGATGCAGATAAAAAAAAGAATTTCTTCAATGGGTAGCGAGCCTATTTGAATTCCAGTAAGATAGCGCGGATTAAAACCCCACACGCCCATTTGGGTAAACCACTCATCCCATACAATAAAAAATAATGCTGTAATAGTTATGGCAGGCCATAAGTATTTCCACTTTTTTGAGAAGTTGTGTTTGGAATAAAATGAAAAAATGAACGGAAACAGTATCGAAAAGAAATCGATGGCGAGGTAGAGGTATTTCTGATTCACTGAAAATATTTTTAATCTTTCCGCTTTAATCTTTCCGCTTTTCGCTTACTGAGTTTCCTGTCTCTTGTCTTTAAAAGAAAACTTCTTAGGTTCAAACTTTTTAGGCGCATACAAAAACCCAAAGGCCTCGCAGTTTTCTTTGGTGTGCTTGGCGTGATGGATATAATGTGCGTGAATCATACGCTGAAGGTATTTGCTCCGGTTGGCTGGTCTCCATTTAATGCGCTGATGAACAATGATGTCATGAAATATCATGTAGAAAGCTCCGTAACAAAAAATTCCTAGTGCTACCGAGAACAAGTAAGGACTTGGATAGACAGTGGTAGAGAGGATGAATAGCGCAATGGAGGGGATGCTGAACACTACGGCAAACAAATCATTTTTTTCTACAGTGTGGTCGTGCACAGTGTGATGCGACTTATGCCAGCTCCACAAAAATCCATGCATGATATATTTATGTGAAAACCAGGCCACCGCTTCCCAAAACAAAAAAGTGCCCACTGTAATCAATGAGCAAATCAAAATTACCTTCCAGTCCATACGTTGTTATTTTTTATCCTTCCTGAAATATTCTTCCAACACCTTAAAACGATGGTCAAAAATACGATTTACCTCGCGGCCTACAAAAATCCAATGAGCCAAACGACCTAAAATTCCTAAAGGAATGGCATAATTCACTTCATCGGTCATTTCCACGCCACCGGGCACTTCTTTAAAGTGATGCTGATGGTGCCACAGCGAATACGGACCAAACCGCTGTTCATCGATAAAATGGAGTGGTTCTTTCACTTGTGTAATTTCTGTCACCCAATGCATTTTTATGCCTGGCAACACATTTACATGATAGCGGATTATCTGGCCGGCATAGGCTTTGTCTCCTCCCGAAATGTAGAGGATTTTAAAGCCCATGTGTTCGGGGGTGATTTTAGACAGATTTTTAGGGCTAGAGAAAAATTCCCACGCTTCTGAGAGTGAAATGGGTAAAAATTGCTTGCGCTGAAGGTTGTAGATTTTCATCGATCTTTTAACACCAAGACGGCCTGATAGTTTCAATTAAGTTGAAAATTGTTGTTATTAGAAAATATATGCGGCACGTATTTTTGTTCCTCTTATTATTGTCTTCATCAACAGGATCTGCTCAGTTATTAAAAACTGATACGGTATTGTTTATTTATTTTGATAAGGGTGAAATGTTTGAGTTAGTCAATCCTCAAGTTAAATTATATCACAATAATATTTATCTAAAGTATGAGCGAGATTCAGCATATCATACAATTCTAAAAAGGAAAATATCTCCCCCTGATAATTATTTTATCAATGCTTATGAGTTTATTGGTAAGACTTATGATGGATATAACAGAAGGAATTCAGTATTTATTTCAAAGAAAAAATTGAAAGGAATTCGGATTGTTACTCTGGACGAACTATTTGACTTCTTAAGTAAAAATTACAAGGAACGGTTGCCAAGTGAATATATGAAAAATAATGACCTTGTAGTTCCGAGTTTAGGAGACCCACAAGGTTCATTGTCTTTTTGGAATCAAATCAAGCATATTTATATTTTTGAACCCACTAAAAGACGCAAAGGTGCTTTATTGACAGAGGTGGATTTGAAAGCATATTTAGAATAGTTACTCTAATCCCCATTTGAGATCTTTGTCAATAGCTATAGAATTAGTTGAAAAAATATGCGGCAAGTATTTTTAATGGTAATTATAATCTCGACTTTATCAACAGGGTATGCTCAGGTATTAAAATCTGATACGCTATTGTATTTGTATTTTGATAAAGGTTCAAGCCCTGCTGTAACTAACATCTCTAACGGGGCACAGATGTTGTCTTTTTCCAATGGTGTTTACTTTAAAATTGAACATACATCTGGATTCAGCAAAGCAGAGAACAGAATCATTAACCCGGAAAACCTTTATTCGTTTCATGACTATTATTTGTATAGAGGTTATCCAATTGCATTTAGATCAATAAATAAGGCCAGTTCCATAACCATCCCTTGTAAAAAGTTAAAAAAGATTAATGTGGTTGAGATTGAAGAGCTGAGCGTGTTTTTAAAATCCAACTACAAGGAGCGCAGGCCGGAGGAGTATTTAGACTCAAAGGAAATTTATACCGAACCAACACCTCCAGACCCTTTAGGAAGCATTTCCTATTGGGATAGATTAAAGCATATTTATATGGTTGAGATAAATAAAAAGGAAAAGACAGCCACCATCACGGAGGTTCGTTTTGATATTCAAATTGAGTAGTTTATTCTTTAAGCAATTTTATTCATTAGAAATTCTTCATAGATTAAAAGCGGGATGAGGCAAATTATTATTCTGATTTTTCTTTTTGGTTTTTCATGCACCTGCTATTCGCAACTTTCCAAGACAGATACTGTGTTGTATTTGTATTTTAATAAAGGAGAAATCTATAGAGAATTAAATTACTCGGGAAGAATAACAAAGGTTTACGCCAACGGAATTTATTCCAAATATGAACGAGACGGTAAGAGTATTTTTCACCCCATACTTAAGCGTAATATTACCTTACCCGATTCTTATCAAATCAGAGCGCATGAGTTTGAAGGGCTCACTAAGGATGGCTATGATAGAGTAGAGCCTGCGATTATTAAACTCAAAGACCTTCGAAAGTTTCCAGTAGTAACCCTCGATCAGTTGAATGAATTCTTAAAACTAAATTACAAGGAGAGGATGCCTTGGGAATACAGAGATACGACCTACATTATAATTCCAGAACCTGACGATCCACAAGGAGCACTTTCTTTCTGGGTTCAACTGAAGCATATTTTTATCGTTGAAAAGAACTTAAAAAGTAGAACTGCTACGATCACTGAGGTAAGAATAGTTGGGAATGAAATGTAGAATTTTCATTCGCAGTCTAGTCTGCTGCTTGTAAGTTGTTAGCAGACTAAAGGTATAAAGCGCACGAATAAGAAGAATATCGACCCGTACAATCTGAATTGTCCGACACCGTAATTTTAGTTTTAAAACTGGCTATTTTTTTTCATCTTTATTCGGTAGCCT
>JALOMN010000078.1 GCA_025455445.1 Cyclobacteriaceae bacterium | reverse complement strand
CAACGCTTACTGATGGGGTATTACGAGGGTCGTTAAATGGTGGATTAGGATATAACTCAAACAGATTTATTGCCGGTGCTGAAGTGTTGTACTATCAATCCTTTAGCAAACAACCTAATAACATCGACATGGTGTTTACCCGCACTGCCTTTCAGATTTTTATTGGTTACCGTTTTAATGCACCAATGTTTGTGAAAAATGGTGCAGATAAATTGGAGAACCTGCTTTAGAATTAGTAATCAACAAGGAGAAATGATTTCAAATTGGAAACTCAACCGTTGCGGGTCAGGCGACCTGCAACATCATAATAATCTTAATTTAATGACCAGCAATAAATAAAGGTAAAACACTTCCGGCTCTTTAGTCCGGTGATTTGTTTTGGTCTGCCATTCTAAACTCCACAAGCAAACCCTCATTACCTGGGCTGCGGTAAATTTCTACCTATTAAATTCTGTTAAAACTTCTGACGAAATGAGTTTACCTTTTTTGTTATAATCCTCCTGCTTAACTAGTCCAACTCCTTTCGCGATCCATGATTTTGAGGAGCCACTTTTTGTCGTTAACATCTTCACTTCTGTTTGGCTGGAAATAATAAAACAATCAAATTCACCAGCAGGCGTTTTCACGGTCTCCTTTCCTGTAACAGTTCTATCGGTGTAATGCATATAAAATTTGAAATTTGTATTTCCCGAAGTCATTACCATATCTAAATCTATCTCATCAAGTTTTTGACCTATCTGTAAGTTATTTGGTAATTTAAAATTATTTCCTTCGACAGATACTTGCACTTTAGAATCTTTTATTCCTGAGCGTAAGGTTTCTTCTGTGATCTTTTTTAAATCTACCTCAAAAACAGTCCCATCAAATTTTGATTCAAATTTTAAAGTTGTCGACTTGTGTTTTTCCTTATCCTCCATCACGGAAGTTGTCGTTGACTTCTCAATACCATTTTCAACGGTATGTTCTGTGATATCATTTGTTACAATTTTCGTTATAACACCTTTATCGTCATAATGGGTAAAAACTGTTTTCGTACCCTTTTCCATAGGGTAATACTCACTGCCCGAAGGAATTAAAAATGACATTAACAGGATCACCGAGAAGAGTGAAATGAGAGTTACTTTGGTCTTTTTCATGTTTCAAAATTTTAGTTTAATGAAATAATTTCTATTTATTTATGTTTGTTAATTTAGTTTCGACTTAACATTTATACAATAATTGATAAGTTTTTCTCTGAATGTGTTGAGCCTTACTATCATTGTAAACTCAATCAAGTTTTACGCTTCCGTTCTGAATAAAATACAGGGCTGTACCAAGGCATACGAATAATACAGGTAACAGCATACATAACAGGCTCCTGATGAACAAAATGAATTTATTACTATAGAAGGGTTTAAAGTATTGGTAGTAGAACCATATCCCGTATCCTGCGACACACCATGCCATTCAGGGCAATCAGAAAGGGGAGCAAAACTAGAATCATCTTCTGTGAACCATATGGTGCATCGTATACAAACGATGAGAGTACCATACCGAATGTAATGATCAATATAGATACAGCATATGTGGAATAGGAAGCTCGGCTTAAGGTCAACGGCTTACTCATAGAACATAGAGATTAGTGTGAACCATGCTTGAATAGAGTTCAACTGCGTTTACTTTTTCTTGAACACTAACTTGGCACCTATATTAAAATATTGCAACTTTTGAAATGAATCGTTCTCCTGTATATTTTGAGAAGTTATATCCGTGCTCTGATTGGCAGAAGTATAATCAGTGTATAATGAAAGGCCAATTAAGTCAGGTATCAGCACAAATTTTAACTCTGCGCCAAAAGAATAAGCAAAGGCTACTTTATTATCAAAATTAATAAGTTCATTTACGATCACTGTATTGTTACTATCATAAACCTTAATGGAGAATGCCTTAGTGTTATTGAATATGATACCCGCAGTACCATTGACACCAAACTTTATCTTTTCAGTTAATGAAAACTCATAGGCCGGACCGATTGTAGTAAGGATAGGGCTGTATTTACTATCAGAGATCTCAGTTCGATTGCCTAAGCCAGCAGTAAACTCCTTAGCCAAAGTTTCCGTATCCATTTCATTCCATTGATAGGTGCCGTGGAAATAAACAGTAAATGCTTCCGGCAGTCCTTTAATGTTATTTTTTGAGTCAAGCACTACGCCCCAGCCTTGCTTGGCAAATCCACCGCCATCCAAATCAGTTGATTTAAACTTGCCTACTGGTGACGCGATGAAAGCGCCAAAACTGGTTTCTTCCTGTGCAAAAGAAGAAATTGTAAATACTCCAATTAGCAGGAAACTCAATATAGCAATGCGGATTTTGTGTGTCATAGATTTGAAGTTTGGTCTCTTAATTTTACGAGTAATTTCGTTTAAATAAAATTACCCGTTAAGATTTGAATTGTAATTTTACTTATAGTCTTTAATTGTACAGCATTGTATTGCTCCCTTATTTCCGATTATCCGATGTAGTTTTTTGGGTAGGCAATGCTACCGTATTGAAGACTAGCGAACTCTACTTTCAACGTATTGGCAGATTACTCAAGAGTTGCATTAGAAAATGTTTACTTATTAAGACATGAATAGGTTAGAATATTAAACAAAATATTATTAACATTTTAGAGTCTGTAAACTAGTAGTAAAATCCTATTGCCAACGTAGCTTTCCATTCATCCCGGAAATGATCTTTTGCAAACGCAAATATTAGTGGCCCTAGCGGGGAATTTAATCCCAGGGAAGCCCCATATCCAAATCGATTTGTTCTGTCACCGAGTTTGCTCATTTGCACATCCTCAATACCTAAGTTGGAATTAATGTAATTAAAGTGCCCTTGTAAATACAAGGAGGGTTTCATTTGGTATTGTAAACTTAGACGGCCATAGAAGTAGTTAGCCAATTGATATTCTTTGGCATTGCCACCAAAATATTCATTCGCGTTGCCCCAACCCGGGATGAAACCACCCACGAAGTCATAGTCTGCTAAATTAAGTTTATCGGCATCAAGTGTGGATACCTTTAATCGCGTTTTAGCAAGAATGGAAAATCTATCGCCAATCGGTATAATAGGAAATAGGGTCAGATCCACAGAGGCGATGTTTTCCGTCTCTAATAAACTCCCAAGCTGATCAGGTCCGAGAATTAATGTATCGCTGATAACAACTGTTGCATCGGGTTTTGTGGTAGCTGAAACTTTGAATTCAGCTTTGATTCCTCGTGTTGGGAAATATCGCTCGTTCCAGTTATCAAAGCGATAGTACAGTGAAAAGTAAGTGTTGGTATAATCAATTTTTGATATGGTTCGAATTGAGCTTTCTGCAATTTTCGGTTTTATCTGTATGTCATTGTAGCGGGCTTCAAGGCCAATTGCTCCATTTTGAAATAAGGTGGTCTGAAATCGAAAGGTGGCAGTCGTGTAATTACTACTAAAGAGATAGTTTAAATTGCCAAGGCTATCATAAATGGGGAATTCATTTTTTTGATAACTTCCAAGTAGTTGTAAACCAAGGTTCTGGTGTCTGCCCAGGTACTTGAAGTAGTCGATGGTGGTGCGTGGATAGGAAGCCAAGTCTGCCTCCAGTACCAACCTACTTCTATTTAGAACGGTGTTTCGAAAAGTAGCATTGGCAACAACCCCTCCTTTATTCTCCGAATCATAATGATAGGAAAATCGCAATTGAGTCTTTAGTCGCTCTGTTACGTGTATTTTTAAAACCAAGTGATCTGGGGGGCCGAGTATTTCATACCACAGTTTTTCAAAGTAGAGTGTACCATATATTAATTGAAGTCTTTTTTCAATATGCCCGATAGATACAGATTCACCAGGCTTTACTCGCATTTTACC
Source organism: Cyclobacteriaceae bacterium (assembly GCA_025455445.1). Lineage (GTDB taxonomy): Bacteria > Bacteroidota > Bacteroidia > Cytophagales > Cyclobacteriaceae > ELB16-189. Next base: position 3,174 of record JALOMN010000078.1, on the reverse strand, counting down.
TATGATAAATTCTTTATCAATTGTAGTACTTCCTTCAACTAAAACTTCATCAAATACATATTCAGTTTGGATTTGTGGCTTAATCACCTTGTGCGCGGGGCCAAATTGGTTGAGAGAATCGGCTAGCTTTTTAAATACTTCCAGATATTCTTTTCCTGATTCCATTCCTCGCTCCAGTATTTCGTTACTACTGTTGAAGCTGCCAGTTGAAAAGCCATCCAGTTTAGGCTGAATCAACAGATTGCATTTTGCTAATTCCTTTCGGGAATCAAAAGCACTGGTGATAAATGCCGATTGCGTGAGCACAGAAACTGCGGAATTAAGATTTTCTTCCTCTGCAAGATCAGAACTAACAAATACACCAATCACTATATCAGCACCCATATCAATTACTTCTGTTACAGGCATGTTGTGAACCAGCCCACCATCAACGAGTAAGTGGCCATCAATTTTTACCGGAGTGAAAATCGTTGGAATTGCCATACTGGCCCGCATAGCCATGGCAAGGGATCCCTTATTTAAAACTACACGTTCACCTGTAACAATATCAGTCCCGATGCATGCAAAAGGAATAGGTAGATTGTTAAAATCTGTAATTCCATGAACAGGTCTTGTAAGGTTGGAGAATAATCGCATGAGTGCTTCGCCCTCAATAATTCCCTTGGGCAATTGGAGTTCACGCTCTTTGATATAGAAGTCAAAAAGATATCTGCCATAATAAGGCTTCTCTTCAAACGTGACCTCATTGAAAGGAATCTTGTTCGACAAAAGTAATCCCCAGTCTGCATGTTCAACGATTTTTGCTAACTCATCAGCAGAATATCCCGCTGCATACAATGCACCCACTATACTGCCCATACTGGTGCCGGTAATGTAATCAGGGCTGAGACCTGCTTCCTCCATCGCTTTTAAAACTCCTATGTGGGCAATCCCTTTTGCTCCACCTCCACTAAGAACCAATCCGATTTTTGGGCGTTGTTTCTGAGCCAATCCACCAAGCGCAAGTAAACAAAAGCAAATAGTTAAAACATATTTTCTTGTTTGAGAAAACTGTGCAGTGATTTTGTTCTGAAACATAAATTGAAGAATAAACCAAATCTAGAAATTTAACGCCTTACTAACAATGCAAATCCTATCCTTTGCTAGTGCTAAAAGAATTGACCAATCACTGACTTAGAAAGTTTTTCTTTACGATGGTCTTTTGTTCTTTTGTATCAAGCTGATTCATGTTAAGGATTCTTCTTTTTCTATTCTTATCCATAACGCCTCATTTCTATGCGTTTTCACAGAACTTGGATTCAACCCAGGTTGATTTGGTGGATGTTTTTATTGGTAAGAGGAAATTTAAAGAAGCAAACAAGTATCGCTCTGATAGAAAAGTCTATTTCTCCTTTTTTCCCGCACCCGTAAGCACGCCAGGCGGTGGCAAGGCATTGATCACTTCCATCAATGCAGCATTTTCATTAGGCGATCCTGCAACGACAAACCTTTCTAACATTTATTTTATTCCCTATACTGATTTTACCAGTCGATTTGGGTTTTATATGCGACCCAACATCTGGTTAGCGAATAATTCATGGAATTTTATTGGTGATTATCGGATTGCACATTTTCCACAATACACCTGGGGGTTAGGAGGTGATACAGAGGAATTTTCGAGGTCGCTGATTAATACAGATTTTATCAGAATCTATCAGAATGCACTAAAAAAGATTGGAAATAACTGGTTTGCCGGGATTGGATATGCCCTGGACCGAAATTATAACATAGAGGAAAGCGAAATTTCTAGTGAGAGTAACCTGGATCAATACGTACTTGATACATCCGATCCTTCCATATCTTCCGGTGTAACATTTAACCTCTCCTATGATATTCGCTATAATGCCATTAACCCACCAAAAGGTGGATACTTTCTTGCGAGCTGGCGTGTGAATGCCACCGAATTAGGCAGTGATCAGGATTATCAGACGTTGTTTATAGATGCCCGTAAATACATCCCTCTTAGAAAAGCGCGATCTATTCTTGCCATGCGTGGTTATTACTTGACACTGCTTACTGGTTCAGCACCTTATTTGCATTTACCTGCCACTAATTGGGTGCCCAATACAGGTATAGCCAGCCGTGGTTTTCAATCCGGTCGATATCGTTCCAATGCCATGATGTACTATGAAGCAGAACAGCGTTACCAGATTTCTCATAATGGACTATTGGGCTTAGTGGCATTCATGAACGTATCATCTGCCTCCGAATTTGATACTCAAAATTTCAAATACTGGAAAGCGGGTGCCGGTGTTGGTCTTCGTGCTAAATTCAATAAATATTCAAATGCTAACGTAGCAATTGATCTTGGCTTCAGTGAAAATTACTGGAGCATTTGGATCAATGTGGGTGAAATGTTTTGATGTTTACATTTGTGTATAATAAAAAAACAACGCACGGTTTTTACGTGCGCTGTTCTTAGTTTATAGCTAGAGCTGTGTATCAATTTAACGTTTCAGTTTCAGTTGTTTCTGGCTTAGGAGAGTTGATCCATGCATTGAACAATTTGTATCCCACAGAAAGTATAATTGCACCGGTGAATAAGCCGATAAAACCTGTACTCATAAAGCCACCGATTGCTCCAATAAACACTACAGCCATAGGCACAGGCGCTCCTTTGCCCAGCATAATTGGTTTTAAAATATTATCAATGATGCCTACAAAAAGCATCCAAACAGTAAGCAAGATTGCAGTAAGCGTGGTCCCGTTGCTCCAGATATAAATAATTACACCAATTGAAACCGGCATTATTCCTACCTGCACAATGGCTAATATCAAACAGATAACGATCCATACACCGGCTAATGGAATTCCTGCCACTACAAATCCAACCCCTGCCAGCATGGATTGTATGACAGCCACACCCAATATACCTTTGGCCACGTTGCGCACGGTAATCTCAGCAAGATTGGTAAGGTTTGCTCCAAAATTGCCCAGCAGTTTTACAAAGAGCGATTTCACCAGCTCGCCCGAAGTTTTTGCGTATGCTAATAATACTCCACTCAGCAATACAGCCAGCGTAAACAATAATATTCCTTTACCGGTATTTGCCAGTAGACTCAACCCTTTTAGGGCGATTGTTTTTACTTGCTCAGAGTGGCTGGCGATTAGTTGAGTAATATTAGTTGATCCCTC
>JALOMN010000077.1 GCA_025455445.1 Cyclobacteriaceae bacterium | reverse complement strand
TGGGAAGTATCGGCAAGCCTGCAGAGTTTTATACCAGAAATCCAATCTTTCTCATCAAGCTTGGACTGTTTACCGTGGTGGGGTTGCTTTCGAGTTATCCCACGGTGTATTTCATCAAAAACAGAAAGGGTGATGCAGCTGAAGTGTTGTCTATCCCGACAGTCATTATCTGGATGTTGCGACTTGAGCTGGTGTTAATTTTTATTATTCCGTTATTGGCCGGCCTGATGGCAAAAGGAGTCGGGTTGAGTGAATAGCGAAATGAATTACTGTTGCACCCGATAAAGCCGATAATCCTGCAACATTATTTCCGCATCGGGTGAATAATATCCACGCAGCGATTCTTCGAGGTAAAATTTCACCTCATTATATCTGCCCATATATTCTAATAACACGGCACAGTAGTATGAAGCTTTGGATGCTACATCTCTTTTGTCAGACGATCTCAGGCTTTCACAAACCTGAAAAGCTTTCTCATGTTCTCCGGCCTGAATCAAGCTGTTAACTTCTTTGAATTCCTTTGTGATGTTAATAATGCGCGTTCTGTTTTCGGTTCCTTTAAAAAAACTTTTCAGGTACATATCTACATTGGCATATATTCCATCCAAGGCATCTTCACTGTTAGCCACAATGTTTGGTCCGGCTGCCAGTAAACCGCTGAGCACGCTGCGTGAGCTATGAAATCTTCGTGCAGAGATCAACGTGTCGAATTGCCGGCCAGACCAATTATGAAATGTGTAGCCAATGTCAACAATAATATCATACATGGCCTGCCTGTTTTTAGAACCGTCATCATTTTCCGTTACATTAACTTCAGTTTGTTCAAATGATGCGTTGAATGATTTCACAATGATTGCATGTGAAGCGAGGTGAGCTGTCATCAGCTTTTGAATGCTGCTATCGGGTTGTGTGGCAGGAACGGCAATTCCCTCCACAAATGTTGCGGGGATTTCACTTCTCCGATTGATTTCATTTGAGGTCTGCCTGACCGTAATATTTACAAGCTCACCAAATAGTTTTTCTTTATTGTCGCGCACCGAAGCCGTTTTAATATCATATGCGTTGGCCACCACAATTTTCTGAGGCGGAGTTTTAAAGTCGCGCGTGGGTAAAGTTGGGATAGAAGTATTTATGGTAACGGGTATGATACAGCTAACATTCAAAAAAGAGAATGTTATGATGAAGAGTTTGATTGTTAACTTCTGCATAGTATATGAATTCATCTTATGAATTTAGAAAGAAATCAAGTCCAATCAAAACTCAACGGTATAGTAAGAGGTTGATACATTTTGCGAATACTAATGACCGATGAGTAGTATGCGATAAGAAAAGTTGAAATATGCAGATGATGCAGAAGGATCATCTATGCTGATTAGTGAAACAAGTATCGCGTGTGGAATTATGGCGACAGGTAAATGTAATTTGGATTTCCTACTACAGCGAATTCCACGCCTGTCCATACGATAGCCTGATGGCCCATTACCTGAGCGTTTCCTTCTGTCCAGTTTAATCCATCAACAGAATAGAACACACCATTGCCTACCGCAAGAATAGTGGAAGGTGAAGCAGCCACGCCTCGCAATCCCCATCCGCCATTGATTAGTTTAGATGTCCAGGTTATACCATCCACCGAGGTTGCAGTAATCGAAAGCCCAACAGCAACAAACCGACTGCCTGTCCAGGTTACATCAAATAATGTATAACCTCCATTGTCAATACTTATGTCAGACCATGTGATTCCATCAGGAGAAGATAAAACAAGAGAAGCATTGGGTTTATATCCAACCGCTATCCATTTAGTGCCTGACCATGTGACACCAAACAGATAACTATTTGCAACCGTAAATGGATTGTTTGACCAGGTAATGCCATCCGATGAATTCATGATTTCAGTTTCATTAATTCCGAATTTATTTCCCACAGCAGTAAAGCGCTCTCCACTCCAGGCTACTGAAAATAATGAACTGGTTGTTTGCCCTGCCGCGCGTGGTGTCCAGTTAACGCCATCAGGTGAAGTGAGAATAGTGCCCTTATCACCCACAACAATGTATTGTGTGCCAGACCAGGCAACACCGAGCAGTTCGTTCGTTGTGCCACTTGTTTGCTTTATCCAACTCATGCCGTTGGAAGAAGTAAGAATGGATCCGTTTTCACCCACTGCTATGAATTTCTTATTTCTATTTAATTTTGAATTAATTCCAGTAGACGCCACATTCCATTGCAATCCTGTGCCATCAATCACAATATCTACTTTGCCATTAAGCCTGTTAGATTCTCTTCCTGCCTTATCAATAATCCACACTTCAAAAGTGAAAGTGGCAGGTTCTGTGGGCATGATAAATTCAACAGCACCGGTTAAGGTTCCTTGGGTAACCGGGTCTGTAACTGGACCGGAAGGGTCAGGAATAGCAATTGTGATATCTGCTCCTGCAGAATTGGTAAGCCGCAATTTATCAACTCCGTTTTTTGCATTTTGAAAATCAATAAATCCAAAGATGGTACCTTTGTTTTCGTAGAGTTTTATTGCTACACGATTCGGTTCGAAAATGAGATTGGAAATTTTAGGGCTATCCGGTTCCTCGCTATCTTCATTACAATGAGAAAAAAACAGTGGAAAGCAAAACAGCAGCGATATGGCTATCCATTTCAACATGGCATAAAGCTACTAGTGTGTGTCCTTCTAACCAATGACAATAGTCATCATAGATGCAGATTGATGTAATTGAAATATCACACAATAGTGTTTCAATATTTCCGTGTTGAATAAAATATACTTCTTGATAGAGTCTGACAATTATCCTAAAACGCAAAGACATCTGTCATTGTTAATAGTATAGGTTAATGATAGTTTTCATAGGATAAACTGATATAGTTATGAATACAAGCACAATGGAAAATCCGGTGATGACCAATACCGAGGAGTGTTGCCCGGAATTTGACCGAATCCTGTGGGAACATAAAAAATTTGTATGGAGTGATAAACTCTTTCTTAAAGACTCTGTGCCGGAGTTCTTTCATATACCATTGCCATCTATGTATGAAAAAGCGATCACCCGAATGTGGAAAAAGGCCATGGATGCCGGAGCGATTCCTGATGACAAGAAAGATTCGCTGCTTCTGGCTTACGATCCATCACCGTGGAAGGGTGAGCTACTACTGGCTGTAACACACGAAATACCAGGCGAGAATCATGAGCGACTATCAGGAACGTTTATCAGCAACGTATTTGATGGTCCTTATAGTGATGCGCCAAAGTATATTAAAGAAACAGATGGATACCTGGCTTCACAAGAAATGAAAGCAAAGAAATACTATTTCTATTATGCATACTGTCCGAAGTGCGCGAAGAAATATGGACATAATTACATAGTAGTATTAGCACAAGTATTGTAAAAGTTGATAATGAGTATTAGAAAACAAAACCCACCAACTTTGCGGTTGGTGGGTAAGTTCGATTAAGCAACTATACTGATGAATCAGTATTTCTTTTGGTAATGTTCCTTCAGATCTTCTTTTTAGTTCAGAAGCAAGTGAAGATCTGCTTACCTAATTATTTATGAATCAGGAAACCCAGAGTTCCAGATTTTTCAATTTCATTACTTCTTCTATCGAAAGCATGGCAGCATTTAATTGTTTTGCCAGGCGATGGTGATCAGGGCTTTCGTTTCCCTCACTCAACAAAATGGCCGATGTGTTTATGTTAGGTGAATGTAAACGCATGTTGCGCAACACCTCAAAACCGGTGATCACGGGCAGGTAATGACTGCTGATAACCAAATCAAAGTATGCCGAACGCACGGAAGCAAGTGCTGCAAAGCCGTGAGTATGACAAGTCACTTCGCATTGAGGCAAGTGATCTTCGATTAATTTTACAACAGCTTCCTGCCAGTGAGCAACCAGAACCCTCATAAACCTATATAACCTATAATTCCATTTTGCTCAAGTTGGTGAATTGAAATCAGTGGTACTTTCCGTAATAGTTATTGAAATGAAAATGAGAAGATTTGAGTGATAGTTTGTGGAAAAAAGCCTTGATTTTAGCTCGTTCTAGTAAATCGTCTAAGAATATTCTTAGATGAATGGCATTAAATTCTTAGAAAAATCAGAAAAATAGAAGATTGGGAAAAAGTACATTTTTGGTCCACTTACACAACTAAGACAAAATCCCAAGTCGGTAGGCAGCCCGCACCATGCCTACCGTAGTTTTCACTTCCAGTTTCGACTGGATGTTCAGCTTATGGGTGAACACTGTTTTTTCGCTAATGCCCAATTGGTGCGCAACTTCCTTGGTGGTTTTGTCTTCACATAAAAGGCGCAGAACTTCCTGTTCGCGTTCTGTAAGCAGACTGAAGGGTGAGAAGTCAGGTCGCTGCGATTTAATTTTCTGTTGAAGGCTTTTGCGCAGCACCGTCATGATTAGATCGTTGTGGTAGTAGTCGCGATCAACTACCGAATAAATTGCCTTTTCCAGTTCTTCCGGATTTGTATTCTTCAAAAGAAATGAATGTACACCAAGCTCCATCATATGCAGAATATATTTCTCACTGTCGTGCATGGTGAGAATAATAACCTTTACATCAGGATATTTCTGTAGAATTTGTTCTGAACAATCCATTCCATTCATCATGGGCATTTCCAAATCAAGTAATACCACATGCGGTTGTTCACGTGCCATCAATTCCAGACAACGCATACCATTTTCTGCTTCTATTACTTTGCCGATTCGCGAATAGGTGGCGATGAGTCGTGAAAGTGACTTTCTAAAAATCTGGTGATCATCTACCACACAAACATTAATCTTAAACGCTTCCATATAAGGTCAGTAATAACGTGCGGTAAGTATAAGTGTTGGAATCGTTTTTTTAAAGGCGATGACTTTATTGCCAGGATGTATGCGAATTTCCTCTGCGAGATTGGTGCCGGCACACTGTGTCCATTCACACTCATTAATTTTTCTTCTATCGCTTTTTATGGAGCGCATTGTTTCTGCTATACTACTATGCGTGCTTGCATCAGGTAAAAGATCCATGGCCATACTGTATTGTTAGACAATACAAGTATAGTCAAGTTTTTGTGATTCGTTATTGAAACACGCGTATGTAATCAACAGTCATCTGTTGAGGGAATACAGTTGTTCCATTTGGTGGGCCGCCATAGTTACCTCCCACGGCTACGTTCATGATAAAGAAAAATGGTTTGTTAAATGGCCACGATGCAATGTTGCTGTTATTGAATTTTTTGAATTCTTTATTGTCCACATACCATGTAATCGTATTGAAATCCCATACAATGCTAAACACATGAAACTTTTCAGAAAAATCTCCGGATGAAAGTGTAGTGCTGCTAGAATTATACTTATATCCATCGCTGTTATAATGAACCGTTCCATCAACAGTGGCCGGTGAGCCACCACGCAATTCCATAATATCAATTTCGCCACAGGAAGGCCAACCCACAATGTCAATGTTTTCGCCCAACATCCAGATGGCAGGCCAAAGACCTTGGCCTTTTGGCAGTTTTGCACGCACATCTATCCGACCGAACTTAAGTTCCCTTTTATTTTCAGTTTTAATGCGCGCAGAAGTGTATCCTCCACCTGCTTCCTGGCGTGCAGTAATTACCAACTTGCCGTTGTCAACTATCAGATTCTCTGTTTTATCAGTATAAACTTGCAACTCGTTGTTTCCCCATCCACATATACCTACGCTGCAACCATTGCCAATTTCATGTGTCCACGAAGCGGAGTTGAGTGCAGCACCATCAAATTCATCGCCCCACGCAAGTTTCATAGAAGGGTACTCACCAGGGGTATAATATCCATCTTCCGCAATAAGTATGGGTTCAATGGGGTCGTCATCCATAATCTGGATTGGCGCAATGTATTGTGTTCCGGAGAATTCAAAAATAATGGTAAACTCTTCGGTAATCTCTTTATGATTATCGCCCACAATATCAAATGAAACTGACTTATGTGTGTTGCCGGGAGAAAATTCGAGTGTGCCTTCATTAATAATGAAATCCGTACCTTCTTTTGCAGAGTTGGGTTGCAATTCATACCGGACCTGCACGGTAGAATTAATTTCTCCCACAATGGATACAGTAAAAGATTTGCTTGCAGTGCCGTTTCCTTCGGTTACTGAATATTGATCCATTATAATCCCGGTCACGACTGTTTCTTTGTCATCACAGGAAAAACCTAGAATCAGCGCAAATATTGAGACCAGTGCAATCCTTTTCATAACTCTTTAATTTGTTTGAAAGTTAGATACAGAAACATAGAATAAAAATTTCTGAGATCATCGGATTATCCATTAATAAATTATTCTTGTTTAACATTATGGATTCATTGCGTATATATTTGCCGAACAAAATTTAAATACCATGGCTGCCAACTCAAACAAACTTTCAAAGCTAACCCAAAGCGTGCACGTAGGCTCTAAAGGCGATTCATTATATGGAGGTGTTGTAAATCCAATCTATCCTTCGGCAGCTTATGATTATGAAACGGAAGTGCGCTATCCGCGCTATTTCAATACGCCCAATCAGAAAGCGGTGGTGGAAAAATTAGTGGCACTGGAAAATGGTGAAGATGGACTGGTATTCAGTTCGGGGATGGCGGCTATTATGACTTCACTTTTTGCCATGCTGAAATCAGGAGATCATGTGTTGTTTCAGAATGATCTTTATGGAGGCACACATCATGCGGCAGTAACAGAACTGAACCGCTACGGCATGGAGTATTCAATGGTGGATGTATCAGATTTAAAAACATTTGAAAAGGCAATTCGCAAAAACACGAAAGTGATTTACGTAGAAACTCCCTCAAATCCGTTATTGAAAATTACCGATTTGAAAGGCGTGGCTAAACTTGCCAGGAAGCATGGCATCATCACCATTATCGATAATACATTTGCAAGCCCAGTCAATCAAAACCCTATCGATTTGGGCATCGATATCGTAACACATAGTGGTACCAAATACATTGGCGGGCATAGCGACATAACCTGTGGGGTAGTAGTATCTTCCAAAAAACTTACTGACATAATCAGAAAGAGTGCTGTGAATTTTGGCGGAACATTGGAAGCCCAGACTTGCTACCTGGTAGAGCGTAGCTTAAAAACTATTGTATTGCGCGTGCAACAACAAAATAAAAACGCGTTGGCACTTGCCCGTTTTATGGAAAGCGAACCGAAAATCGGCAACGTTTTTTATCCTGGTTTGAAAACTCACCCAAGTCATGCGATCGCGAAAAAGCAAATGCCCGGTGGCTTTGGAGGGATGTTATCTTTTGAAGTAAAAGGAGATCCTGCAAAGTTCTTGAGCAAGCTGAAACTCATTAAACGCGCCATCAGTTTAGGCGGGGTAGAATCTACCATCACCTCGCCCGTGCGCACTTCACACGCAAAACTTTCAGCGGCAGAACGCAAATCGCTGGGCATATCAGATAAGTTACTTCGATTTAGTGTGGGCATAGAAGAGACAGAAGATCTCATCAATGACATTAAGCAAGCACTTTAAAAGTTTGCTGTTTACGCACGAGTGAAAGTGTCAATTATTTCTGTAGATAAAAGATACGCTCAGAACACACAATGCTTTTTTACCGCCCTAATAGATAGAGCACGTATAATACATACACGATAATGAAAATAAGTCCCTCCCAACGACTGATAGCAGGGCGCTTTCCTGCAATTACAGCCATGATAAGCGTAGAGGTGGAGATAATGATCATGAGAATATCATGATTGGTATCTGGTTTAAATTCAATTGGGGTTATTGCACTGGCTAATCCAATCACCCAGAGAATATTAAAAATATTTGAGCCAATTGCATTGCCTACCGCAATGGCAGTATTGCCCCGATAAGCCGCTACGGCAGAAGTTACTAACTCAGGCAAGGAGGTTCCAATGGCAATAACAGTTAACCCGATAAATGATTGACTTAACCCGAAATTAGTTGCGATAGTGCCTGCACTGTTTACGATCCATCGTCCGCCAACATACAAACCAATTATGCCCGCTATAAACCATACTATTGCCTTGCTGGTTGGCATCGTGATAATTGAATGGTTACTATCAATAAGTTGTTCACTTCGATCTCCTTTGCGTGCCACTACGAAAACGTAGACCATGAACAACGCGAAAAAATAAAGTAACACCAGTCCATCGTATCGGCTGATGTACCCATAGGAAGTTCCAAAAAGGGCTGTGTTTGCGAGAAATCCCATCAGTACAGCAGCAAGCAGTGAGAAAGGGATTTCAATAAAATAGGTATCGCGCGGTATGGGCAGCGGCCTGACTATGGAAGCCACACCGAGTATTAATAAAATGTTGGCAATATTACTTCCCAACACGTTGCCTAATCCTAGTTCAGGCTTGCCTTGAAGACTGGCTGTGATGGTTACAATCAATTCTGGTAATGAAGTTCCAAATGATACTATGGTTAGCCCGATTATCATTTCAGACAATTGAAGTTTGCGACCAAACGAGGAAGCAGCCTCCACGAGCATGTCTGCACCTTTGATCAAAAAAATAAATCCCAGAATAAAGAGGATATAAGTCATTCCCATTTACTTTATGGAAAATTACAAAATGATTACGGTACGATCTGCTACTGCTGAGGATGTAAATTACCTTGTTCAATTTCAGATGAACATGGCTATGGAAACGGAAGGTGTGCAACTGGATAAACTGATTTTAACAGAAGGCATTAAACAGCTATTCGAAGATCCTGCAAAAGGAAAATATTATATCGCGGAAGCCGATGGTAAAGTTGCCGGTTGCCTGATGACTACGTATGAGTGGAGCGACTGGCGTTGTGGTAATGTCTTGTGGATACAGTCTGTTTACATTGAAACTCCTTATCGTGGCAAGGGAGTGTATAAAAAGCTTTATGAGTACATAAAGAATCTGGTAACAAAACCCGGTTCAGAATATCGTGGCATTCGTTTATATGTAGATAAGACCAATAAGGATGCTCAGCAAGTATATGAAAAGCTGGGTATGAACGGTGAACACTACCAGGTGTATGAGTGGATGAAACCTTAATTGTCAGTAAACACTTTTCCCTCACCTTCTTTTAAGACCAAAAATTTTTCAGTGGAAAGCTGGAATTGTTGAATTGCCTGCTGCAAGTCTTTTACAGGTTCTTCTTCACCATCGTCTGCCAGCGCAAATGTGCCAAAGTGTGTAGCGATACTTTGTGAAGCATTTAAGTCGATATGAATTT
>JALOMN010000453.1 GCA_025455445.1 Cyclobacteriaceae bacterium | reverse complement strand
TCAGAACCGTGAACAGCATTGTACAGAACAATTATATCATAAAGTTTTCTAACTGTTCCTTCATCAGCATTTGCGGGATTAGTTGCAACAATAAGTTTTCAATAGTCTTCTACCGCATTTTCTTTTTCAAGTGCAATAGGAACGCAAGGTCCGGATGTCATATATTCAACTAATTCACCGTAAAAAGGTTTGTCTTTATGAATTTCATAAAATGCTTTTGCTGCATCTTCTGAAAGTTTAATCATCTTTAATGCTTTAACTTTAAATCCAGCTTTGCATATCATAGTTATTATCTCACCAACGTGATTTTCGTTCACTGCATCTGGTTTTATTATTGCTAATGTTTTGTTACTCAAGTATAACTCCTATTTCTTTTTACTTTTTTTCTTGTCTGATTTTTTATGCTTTTTTGATTTGTCGGCTTTCTTCTTTTCAACATTTTTCTTTTTCTTAGTTTTTTCAACCTTAACAGGTTTTACAGAATTAATAACTTCATCATTTTCAAATGCTTTTGTACTAAACAGTGTGTATCGTTGTGCATTAGCAGAATTAATATTTGTTTCTAATGGCATGATTGAAACGGATTTGTTTTTATCAGCCAGCTTCAAATGAAAAAAATACCGGCTTTTGTTGTTTTGATTAATCATAGGCATGGCGAGTACTGGTTTTTCATTTGACGTGATCAGTAAAATGCCATCTTGCTCTGGATAAAGTAATTCAAAATCATTATTACCATTTTTACCCCGAAGTATGTGTGTGGTAGTTACGCCCAGTGTGCCATAGGTTCCTGATGGTCTGAAGTTTCTTTTACTTAATTCTTCATTGTTGGTATTAGGTACTTTGAAATAGGCAAATGAAATCTTGTCTTTATTGAAATTCAGCATATCTGCTACCTCAAAAAAATATACGGGTGAAGTCTCTCGTGTATCGGTACTGGCCTGATCGGTGCCTCTCGATTCCCTTATCACCTGTTTTTTTCCTGATGATGATTCCAATGTATTCCAAAGAACTGAGTAAGTGCGCGGAATTGGAATTTTAAAATTACTACTTCCATTCACCAAGCCATCTAATACAGATGTTAATGCTGCTGATCCGAAACTTTCTTTATAGACACCTTCTACATAATCATTAATGCGATAAATGTAAGTTTGAAGTGTCTGGTCGTCTTTGCGCAATTGATAAATCCGATGCCGGTCTTTTCCCATGACAGAATCTGCTACATACAAATTGTATTCCTCGTTCGTTGGAATCAGGTCGGTTGCCTTGAGAATACATGACTCTTTCGAATTCACAGATAACTCAGCAGGCAGCGATTGTTTAATCTCCAAGGCTTCCTCAAACAGTTGTGTAAATAAGTTAATAAACTCCGGCTGTTCCATCCAGCGTTGGCGGTTCATGTAATAGCTGTTTGTGTAGGGCAGAAGTTCATGATTAACCGCCTTATTGTAGATAATTTTTCCAGCATGTCGCACACTTACGGTCAGTGACCAAAACATGCTCAGGTTGCTCGTGCCACGGGTAATAGCAGAAAGAATAGCCACCTGATAACGATCCGTGCCAGAGGAGTTGGGCCAGCTTATCTTAGGCTTACCAAAACCGTTAATCACGCGATATTCCACTTCGGAAGGAACACTCAAAGTTTCGAATTGGAATTTTTCCTTAAGGCTTTTATCCACGAGAGTAAAAATCTGCTCACGCACATCCGGAAGTTTTAAGTAATGCGGAAAATTATTTTCGTTGGTCCAGCGAATCGAATGCTCGAAGACAACAACATCCGCTTGTTTGCCATTACAGAGCAAACTGCTTAGCAATAGTATCACGATTATCGATAAAGAAGTGCGTGAGCTCATAGGTTAAACATTTATTAATCGAATTTAATAATTCAGTATTGACTTTGAAAACCAGAAATCCATTTCTTGGCAGTTACTGTTAAAAGAACTGAGCGTTATTAATTCATTTAATATCAATCTTAAATTCCACACTTCAGTAACTCCTTTTATTAAAGTCGGGCTTAGCCTCACACTTTTACCGTGTAATCGGCAAAAATGTGTTTATGAAAGCAATCATTTTATTCTTCCAGATAATTTTTACTACTGCCGCTTTCAGTCAAACCCGCATTGAAGGCAAGGTGCAGGATGAAACAGGAGCACCCATCATTGGCGCGAATATTTTTATTAAAGATTCCTATGATGGCACCAGTTCGTCAGCCGATGGAAGTTTTTCTTTCATTACCGATGAAAAAGGAACACATATTCTTCTTGCCACTTTTGTGGGATATAAGCCTATTGAGCAACAGGTTGAGTTAAGCGGACAACCGATCAAGCTCATCATTTTACTAAAGGAAGAGATTAATCAGTTGGATGGAGTGGTGATTTCTGCCGGCTCATTTACAGCCGGTGAAGAAAAGCGCAGAACAATCCTCAAAGCGGTAGATATTGCTACTACAGCCGGAGCCACTGCTGATATTGCCGGAGCCCTCAACACATTGCCCGGCACACAAAAGGTAGGAGAGAGCGGCCGTCTGTTTGTGCGCGGAGGGGATGGAAGCGAAACTCGCACCTTTATTGATGGCATGGTGGTGCTTGATGCCTATGGACCCTCGGCACCGAACACACCTTCGCGCGGAAGATTTTTGCCCTTTATGTTTAAGGGCACTAGCTTCAGCACCGGAGGCTACTCCGCAGAATATGGCCAGGCATTATCATCTGCATTGGTGTTGAATTCAAAAGACATTGCCGAAATGAACCAGACAGACATTGGAATTATATCTGTCGGTGCCGATGTAGCGCACACCCAGGCATGGCAGCGATCTTCTTTGTCGGCCAAAGTGGGCTATACTGATTTGCGACCTTATTTCGGGTTGATAAACCAGGAGATAGACTGGATTACTCCTCCGGTGTCATTTGAATCAAGCGGAGCCTATCGGCAAAAAGTTGGGAAAGATGGCATCATGAAATTCTATGGCAATTTCAACAGCACTTCATTCTCACAAAATATTCATGCTATAGAGAATCCATCCGATAAGTTTCAATATGATCTTACCAACCGGTATGGATATGGAAATGGTTCGTATCAGCAATCACTCAATTATAATTGGTCAGTGCGGGGTGGTGTATCCTGGTCATACAACAAAAATGAAGTAATGCTGGCAGGCAAGCCACTGGAAGATTTGGAAAAGGGTATTCACGCCAAACTTGTATTTGAGAACACCTTGTCGGATCAGATTGAAATTCGTTTTGGCGGTGAACGTATCGATCGTTTCTATTCAGCGGCACAATTCAATGAAACTGCCAACGAAATGGAATCGGTTTCTTTTACGGAGCCACTCACGGTTGCTTTTGCTGAGGCTGAATATTTTGCCAGTAATCACTTTGTGGTGAAAGCAGGTGCCCGGATTGAACACAATGGGTTAAACAGTCAAACAGGAGTTGATCCCAGGTTGTCACTGGCTTATAAACCGGGCAAGCGCGGACAGTTTTCACTGGCATACGGCACTTTCCGTCAATCAGCACAAAATCAATATACGAGAGTAAACACACAAGTAAGTTCTGAAAGGGCAGATCATTTAATTCTCAATTACCAGATAGTAACAGATCGTAAAACATTTCGGGTAGAAACTTATTACAAAAAATACGCAGACCTGGTAAAGTTTGAAAATGGAAATACAAATCGCTTAACCAACAGCGGTTCGGGTTATGCAAAGGGTGTAGAACTTTTCTGGCGCGATAATGAAACGCTAAGAAATGTAGATTACTGGGTTTCTTATTCTTTCCTCGATACCGAACGTGATTACCTATATTACCCTACATCGGCAGTGCCCACATTTGCCTCACGACATAATTTTTCAGTCGTATATAAACACTTTGTCAAAGAAATAAAATCACAACTGGGTTTTACTTATAGTTACAGCAGCGGTCGCACATACTTCAATCCGAATAAAACTACTTCAGAATTTCTTTCAGATAAAACACCTTCTTACCAGGACTTGAGTGCCAACATAGCATACTTGCCTAAGAACAACCTTATTATCTATGCTTCCTGCACTAACCTTTTAGCAGGCTGCTCCGCGTTTTCTTTTTCTGGGTGTGTTTATCACCATTTCAAAAAATAAATCCATCAACCAACTCCCCAATCTCTAATTATAAAACAACAACTAACAATTAACTAATATGAAAACTATCACTTTCTTTTTCGCACTTTTTATTGCTGGCACTTCGTGGGCAAGTGACGACAAGTATTATGAGCAAATGGCAAAACAAATCAATGCGGTTTACACAGCCAAGAGCATGGAAGAATATCAATCTGCAGTAAATGCATTGGATCGCATAGCAGCTGCCGAAAAAACAAAATGGGAACCATACTATTACAGTGCCTTCGGAAATATTATGAAGATGAATCTTGAGCAGGAGGCAGTAAAAAAAGATAGTTATCTGGATTTAGCCCTTGCCGCCATTGAAAAAGGAAGGGCAATTGCACCGGCAGAGTCTGAACTGGTGGCGCTGGAAGGATTTGTGCATATGATGCGCGTAACTGTTGATCCGGCATCGCGCGGCCAGCAATATTCAGGGTTGGCCATGCAAACATTTGGAAAAGCATTGGGAATGAACCCCAATAATCCGCGTGCCCTCATGCTCATGTCACAAATGCAATTTGGTACTGCCCGTTTTTTTAACCAGGCACCTACCGAGGCGTGCGAATCTGCAAAGAGTGCATTAGCACTTTTTGAATCTGTGCCACCCACTGAAAATAAACTTGCTCCGGTTTGGGGAAAACAAATGGCGCAATCACTGGTAAAAAATTGCAACTGAACAATGGAATGATTGGATAGAGAATTCTCCACGACTTACTAAAAGTTTTTTATGCAACTCATTCGTAGTAAATTTCAACCATATTTATTCATACCGATGATTGTATTTTTCAGAGAGTCGTGGAGGATAGCACTTTGGTTGGTAATAGCCGGTGTGGCAATGACCATCATTATCTCCTCAGGTCAGGATTGGTCTGCATCCATTTTAATTAAAGTAGCAAGCTTTACCTGTTTGATATGGTTATCTCTTTGGCTTGGCAACGCTTATCTCAGCCAATGGATAGATACTAGAATATCATGGCAGGAAAATCCAGGCTTTAGGCTAGTGGTGGGTATTGTGGCTATGCTCATCTATACCATTGCTTCAGTTTATGCATTGGTATGGTTTTATCGGTGGGCGTTTAATTTTAATGTTTCGGATGATATGAGAGGATTTCTGTATTCCAGTATTATCATCACCACAATCATTTCTATGTTTATGACAAGCCGCTCTTTTTTGCTCAACTGGCGCCAGTCGGCTATCGATGCTGAAACTTCAAAACGTGAGAGTATAAAGGCGCATTATGAAAGTTTAAAGAGCCAGGTAAATCCACATTTTCTTTTTAACAGTTTGAATGCGCTTTCTAACCTGGTATATGAGGATCAGGAAAAGGCCGTGAAGTTTATAAAGCAACTTTCGGAAGTATATCGGTATGTGTTGGATAGTCGCGGCAAAGAAGTGGTGCCCCTGGAGGAAGAAGTTCACTTTTTAAAATCGTATTTGTATTTGCAACAGATACGATTTGGCAATAAGCTAAAGGTAGAAATGAACCTGGGTGATTTAAAAGGTACCGTTGCTCCTTTGGCACTCCAAATGCTCGTTGAAAACGCTATCAAGCATAACGTGATTTCGGAGGACGACCCGCTTACTATTCATATCACACGAGAAGGAAAGAACCTGGTTGTTGAAAACTCATTGAATCGGAAGAATGTGCTGCCGGAAGAATCCAACGGACTTGGTTTGGAGAATATCAAAAGGCGATATTCATTTCTTACCGATAATCCTGTAGTCGTGAAGGAGTCTGAGAAATTGTTCAGTGTAGTTTTGCCCGTGTTATCCGCATTATGAAAATTCTTATCATTGAAGATGAACCTC
>JALOMN010000452.1 GCA_025455445.1 Cyclobacteriaceae bacterium | reverse complement strand
TCAACAGGCATGCAGATTTAGCCGAGGGCAGGATGAATCATTTTATTCTCAAACATTTTGATGTGAAGTTCCATAAGAGTCGTGGGTTGGTGGCGATGAAGGTGGCCTGAACAACATTCATTTTGTTCAGACTTAATAACATGTGATTTGAATACCTCACCACAAATCACTAATTTATCCGACCGTTCAATTTAAATACTATTACTATGACCCCTCGTCAACTCTTTGTTGCACTCTCTGTATTTGTTTCTGCGCTGCTGGTGGTGTGGAGTTTTTTCTGGACTGATGTGTTGTTTTTGTTCGTGATTGTGGCACCTGTCATTTTTATCGGTGTGCAGGATATGGTGCAAACCAAACAATCTATTCGCAGAAACTTTCCGGTGCTGGGCCGGTTGCGTTATGTATTTGAAGATCTGCGCCCGAAAATTCAACAATATTTTGTTGAGAATGATACGGATGGCGCGCCCATCAACCGCAATGAACGCAATGTGATTTACCAGCGTGCAAAAAAACAAGTTGACACGATTCCGTTTGGTACACAGCTGGATGTGTATGCCGAAGGCTATGAGTGGATGACTCACTCTATTGTGCCGATTGATTTTAACAAAATGGATCATCACCCGCGGGTGCGTGTGGGTGGCAAAGATTGCACACAGCCTTATGATTTGAGTGTGCTTAATATCAGTGCGATGAGTTTTGGGTCGCTGAGTAAAAATGCGGTGCTGGCACTAAACGGTGGCGCCAAAATGGGTGGCTTTGCGCACAACACGGGCGAGGGTGGGTTGAGTCCGTACCATCTCGAACCCGGTGGTGACATTATCTGGCAGATTGGCACCGGGTATTTTGGTGCGCGCACCAAAGACGGAAAATTTTCTGACGAGGCCTTTCAGAATAATGCCACAAAGCCGAATGTGAAGATGATTGAAATTAAACTTTCGCAGGGCGCCAAGCCGGGGCATGGTGGTATTTTGCCGGGCAAGAAAAACACGCCTGAAATTGCCGCGATACGTTTGGTAGAGCCGGGCACCACGGTGTTCTCTCCGCCTTTTCACAGCGCCTTCAGCACACCTGTTGAGTTGATTCAATTTATAAAACGCCTGCGCACGTTATCGGGTGGCAAGCCGGTGGGTTTTAAACTTTGCATTGGCAGAAAGAGCGAGTTTCTTTCTATCTGCAAGGCGATGGTGCAGCTGAATACGTATCCTGATTTTATTACGATTGATGGTGGTGAAGGCGGCACGGGTGCGGCCCCTCCGGAGTTCAGCAATTTTGTGGGCATGCCGCTGCTGGATGCACTCGCTTTCGCGGATAATGCGTTGCGTGGTTTTGGCATTCGCAATGAAATGAAATTAATCGCATCCGGAAAAATTCTTACGGGCTTTCACCTGGTGCGCGCTATGGCGCTGGGTGCCGACAGCTGCAATACGGCCCGTGCGATGATGATGGCGCTGGGTTGCATACAGGCATTGGAGTGTAACAAGAACACGTGCCCTACGGGTGTGGCCACGCAAGATCCTTATTTTATGAAGGGGCTTGTGGTGGAAGATAAAACCACGCGTGCAATCGCACGCATGTGTACAGAAGAGTGTTTATGAACCTGGTGAAAACGTATGAAGAAATCTATCCGACCATTCCGACAGGTTGTTTGCTGGATGGTGGTGATGTGCCTTTTGATTACGATGATTACCTGAAGCGCGCTTCTGCGGAGAGTTTTGAAGTCACCACGTAATTTTTGTCAATGTCTTATTATTATATCCGTTTTTAAACGTTTATAAACGGATATAATCGTTTATTACACGATTAGGGTTCATCTCTTAAGCTATTGTTGTGTATTCAAACTCTTACTTTGATGAATACACTGGAACTTGTACCTCTTTGGCATCGCGGTATATATTGTATTGCGATTCGGAATCGGTTAAATGAGGAAGCCAACCTTTTAGTGCGCAAATTTCCTGACCGTATGTATAGCAAAACATATGGATGCTGGTATGTTCCCTACTCCCCCAGCACTTTGGATTTGCTTTACCAAACGCTCGCCACGGTATGTGAAGTAAGAATGCCGATACCCTTTAATGGAGAACGCAGATTAACTTGTGAGCCTATCAAAGAGAAAACTTCTTTACCTGATGGATATCGCGAATGCCTTATTCGGATGCGCTATAGCGATAGCACACGAATTACTTATGAAACGCAAATGCGCCAGTTTATGGAATACATTCATCCCCGAAAAATCGAGGATATCAGTAAAGCGCTCATTGATGAGTATATGATTTACCTGGTGGAACAACGGGAAGTTTCAGTGTCAACGCAGAATACTGCAATAAATTCTATAAAATTCTACCTGGAACAAGTGCACAAAGGTGAGCGCACTATATATTATGTTGACAGACCCGTAAAGGACAGAATTCTGCCTTCCGTACTTTCAACGGAAGAAATTCAAAAACTACTTTGGGCAACACAAAACATTAAGCATCGTTGTATCATGTTTTTACTTTATTCTGGAGGGCTTCGGATTAGCGAATTACTAAACCTGAAGTGGAAAGATGTTGATGAATACAGAATGATAATTTATATCCGTGGTGGAAAGGGCCGAAAAGATAGAATTACATTGCTTTCGAAGCTAGCGTTGGATTACCTTAAACATTATATGGGGTTGTATGAGCCGGAAGATTGGCTGTTTGAAGGGCCTGATGGTAAGCAATATTCTTCCAGAAGTGTCAATCACTTTATCCATAAATACTGTCAGCTTGCCGGAATACGCAGACGGGTAAGTGCTCATACCTTGCGGCATAGTTTTGCCACGCATTTGCTGGAAAGAGGCACCGATTTGCGTTACATTCAAACGTTGCTTGGGCATGAGAGTAGCCGTACTACGGAGCGCTATACGCACGTAACAAAACGTGGTTTTGACAAGTTAATCAGCCCTTTGGACTATTTAAATCAAGGGCTTATCTTAGAAGCTAATAAAGATGTATAGGACACTCCGTGTCCCATACACAAACGTTGTGCGTCAGCTTAAAAGACAAGACCCCGATAATGGAAATACCACCTTAATATAAAAGAAGTGATTATGAAGGGTGGAACTTTTCAGGGACAACTTTCAGCATTTCAATAAAACAATCTTCCCATTGACTTGGAGATAGATTCACGATTTTTAAGTTCAAATTAATTCCAAATTTTTCGGAAATCTCATTAACCTGACTTTTTCTGAATATTAATTTTAAAGCCGTTCTGACAGGTAAATTAGGTTTTTGTAACAGAAAGGATAGAAAATTTAAATATTTGACTTTCTGATTAAAATCAATATGTAAAGGTTTTCGTTCAATTTTAAGAAAAGCAGACTTAACAGTTGGAGGAGGTATAAAACTATTAGGATTTATTTCGTAAACTATCTTCAAACTATAAAATGTATGATATAGGATAGTGTAAGGATTAAAGATTTTGTCTACAAATAACTTTTTAGCAGGTTCTAATTGCAGGAAAATTGAACCGCCCTGAAAACTTTCCATATTTTCAAACATCAATATTTTTAAAATTTCTGATGTTATACCAAATGGTATGTTAGAAACAACCTTAAACGAAAAATTAGGAATTTTATAATTCCTGAAATCACATCCAAAAACTTGAATGTTTTGAGTTTGTTTAAATTTGTGTTTTAGATGCGTTATTAACTCAAAATCATTCTCAATCGCAATGACTAATTTTGCCTTTTGTAGTAGATGTACAGTTAGAAATCCTTTTCCTGCACCAATATCTAAGACCGTATCGTTTTGATTAATTCTTGATTGTTTTATTGCATCTTCAATTAGCACTTTGTCAATTGTAAAGTGCTGACC
>JALOMN010000451.1 GCA_025455445.1 Cyclobacteriaceae bacterium | reverse complement strand
TGGTAAATCTGAATCCTGTTGAAAAGGAAAAAATTGAAAAAATAGTAAATACATCAGCTGCTGAGCAACAACAACCTTTTAACCTGGTTAGGTTTACGGATGAGTCACTGATACTGGCTATAGATAGTGATGTAACACTTATTGATTTAGCGCGTGTTATCTGGAATACCACCACACCTTTTAAAGCCGAACGACCTTTTAAAATTGCACTGCATGCCGGGCCTGTTTATTTGGATCACAACATTGCAGACACCAGTCTCGCATTTTTAAAATTGATAAATCAGTATACACCCAAAGGCACTATATGTTCGAGCCTGAGTTTTGCCAGTGTATTATCATTACATCCCAAGAAATTTCAACTGAATTATGTGGGTGTGATTAAGCAGTCAGAAGAAGCTGAAAGCCATGGACTATACCAGGTTCATATCAAAGTGTAGAGAATATATTTCTATTCTACTTAGTCACTTTTATCTGGTCAAATACTTCACCTTTGGCATTCATCTGTTTTAATAGTAGTGTCTTCCCATCTGTTTCAATTAGGGTGAAAGAATGAATGTCTGACACTATTTTAGTTGTGTAAGGAACCCAATTTGCCTGAGGGTCATGTTTCCAGAGGTCGGGTTTGCCACTCAATGAAGTATCGTATAAAGGTGCGCCACCCCTCAATGAAGTATCGTATAAAGGTGCGCCACCCGCACCGGTTACAATGTATATGATGCCATTGGGTTTTGTGTTGTTAATACCATCAAACTTTTCATCTAATGTGAATTTGCCATCCACCCTGCCTTCTTCTGAAATTAAGTAACGTGTTCCGGTTGAATCTCTCTTGGGTTCAAATTTAAGGGGCACGGTGCGCTGGTAATTATGAACGTGTCCGGTGAGCACCATATCAATGCCCAGTTGTTCCAATACGGGCGAGAGCAATCTCATTTGCTGATAGTTGTAATGCGCTTTGCTGGAATTAAATCCCGGATGATGGTAGGATACAATTTTCCAATCTGCCTTGCTGTTTCGCATATCATCGGCAAGCCATTGCACAAGCGTTGGGTCAAGTGGATTAGTGTAAGGATTGGCATCCAGGCAAGCGATGTGCACATTGCCATAGTCAAACGAAAAATTTGACATACGCGGGTAGCGCGATCCTACATTGGTTTTAAAGGCTTTAATTAGTTGCTCATTACCGGTTGGCTTTGTTACAAAATCTGTAACCGGTCCATTCAGCGGTAAATCATTGTAATAAAAATAGGCAAGTCCGTCAGGAGTTTTATCAAAATCATCGCCATACACATCATGATTGCCCAACAACATATAAAATGGGAGTGTGTTCATCAATGGGGCACCCTTTTCAGGAGATGCTTCTTTGGCGGTGTAATACGGGAAAAAATTTTCGCGATATTCTTTTTCTAAACCACTGCGATACACATTGTCGCCTGTTACCAACACAAACTGAGGCTTTTGCTGAAACACCTGGTAAGCGATGGCCGCTTGTTGTGGTGTGCCTGCGCCACAATCGCCAAATACGGCAAATCGTGTCTGAACTTTTTTAGTCCGCGAATGATAGACTCCGCTTGCAATGGGATTCCCTTTCAAACTAACTCGATACGCATATTGCGTATCCAACTTTAATTTAGGTAGTGTAGCACGATACAAGTATGTCGTCTTGTTTTTAAGATTCAATTTTACTGAGGTTACTTTCGTTGACATCATCTTAGTAGCGCCTTCAATCGAAGAACCTAGAACATATTCTACTTTATATTCTCCGGGTATACTATCCGTCTGCCAGATTAACACTGGTTGTTCTTTGGTAAGAGGAGAAGAATTACCGGGTTGTAAATAAGGAGGAACTAATAGTTGTTGTGCATCCAAGGCAAGAGAGACAATGGACAGTAGTATACTTAATGAGAATGATTTCGTAGGTTGGGAATAATTCATGACTTCATTTGTTATAGTTTGCTGAAAATGCGGGCTTTTAATGGTAATATATTTTTATTTCAATTCTTTCTTTAATCAAATCAATATGTTCAATGGAGATTCGCTGAATATTAAGGCCTGTGCGTTCCTTTAAGTCTTTGATAAGCAGGTATTGCTTTTCCGGATGGATGTTTTCCAATCCCTGGTATTCGAGCGTCTTTGTTTTTTGATTGCGCATAAAGCGTCCTCCGTCTACAAAATAGACTGCTGTAAGGATCATTAAATTTATTCCGATGATTTCGAAATATTGTCCATCCATTGAGGAGTTAATCAGCCCCAGCGTCATCACAATAAAAATATAGGTCATGTCTTTGGTTGACATGCTTTCTGTTCTGAACCGTAATAATGAGAATGCAGCCAACAAACCAAATGCCGCGCTCATTCCTACAAATGCGCTCGATTTGTTGAGCATATAGGCAAGCAGAAATACAATAAAGTTGATCAGATAGAATGTGAAGAAAAAGTCACGCTTGTTGTAAATATGATAATATATGTAACGTACCAGCAAGACCATGGTGGCTGTATTAATACATAATCGAATAAGAAGATATTCGGTAAATAAGGTGCCTTTTTCCATGAATTAAAGATAGCCAATGGTAGTCTATTTTTCCTAATTGAAAAATATTCTGTTAACGGATGTTTCATTGTGTGATCATACCCAAGTTGTTATCTTTGGGCCTATGCCTTCTGTATTACCCGGGTTTGAGTACGATATATTTATTTCTTATCGACATAAAGATAATAAGTCGGTTTCTGGATTTGGCCCGGCAACACATGGCAATCAGCCAGCAGCGGGTTGGGTTACTGAATTTGTGCGGGATCTGAGCAAGGAGTTGGAAAGCACTTTTAAAGAGGATATCTCTATCTATTTTGATTCTAATCCGGTTGATGGACTTCTTGAAACTCATGATGTGGATAAAAGTCTGGAGGGAAAACTAAATAGCGTAATATTCATTCCCATACTTTC
>JALOMN010000076.1 GCA_025455445.1 Cyclobacteriaceae bacterium | reverse complement strand
GTAAAAAGCACGAAAAAATACACCGCTATAGTAATGGGTTCTTTCATTACTGCTTTCAGACTATTCATTACTGCACTTTCTACTTCATTTACATCGTTGGTAAAACGAGAAATTAAATCGCCTTTACGCTCATTATTGAAGTACCCAATGTGCAGGAGTGTTACCTTTTTAAAAATGTCCAGTCGGATATTTCGAACCAGGTCAACACGGATCTTGGTAGCCATTACCCTTTCCAGGTAGCGGAAGATATTTGCTAATATCACGCATACTACTATCAACCCGCATACAAACAATAAGGCATTGAGCGATCCTTTTGCTACTGCCACATTCAGAAAATAATGATTAAATACTCCTACTACATAGTCAGTGGTTAATTCAAACGCTGGCAACGGTGGTGCAACCTTAACTTTTTCAGTATTATTGAATAGTGTATTCAGCATGGGCATAACAAGCACAATATTGAATGCCCCGAAAATGATTCCGAGGAATGAAAAACCAAAAAATAAGACTAGCCGTGAATTAAGTTTTTGAGCGTAGGAAAGAATTCTAAAAAAAGTCTTCATTAAAAAATATTAAAAGTCATAAAGCCGCTGGGGGATATTCCAGCGCAAAGCTACAGAAGTCACCGATGTATTGGAATTATAAAACGACAGATCAGAAGTACTCTTGCGAAATATCTGTTTCGC
Organism: Cyclobacteriaceae bacterium; assembly: GCA_025455445.1. Taxonomy (GTDB): domain Bacteria; phylum Bacteroidota; class Bacteroidia; order Cytophagales; family Cyclobacteriaceae; genus ELB16-189. The sequence continues at coordinate 7,866 of JALOMN010000076.1, read as the reverse complement.
ATCAATAAAGAAGTTGTGTTTCAACATGTAGGATGCGGTAAAATCAATAAACGCAATACTGTTAAGTTGGCCCTGCGCAATCGTATTTCCATATTCCTGCTCACGGGTTTGGTTTCCTTTGAGAATATCAGCACCCCAGTTTTCATTTTGACCATCGCGACCAATGCGCGCATTTACTGATTTTACAATCAGGTTCAATCGAGGAAATGGCTGATAGCGTGCTATGGCTACTAATTCATTAAAATTGGCACCCAGCGGATGCGCCAGCGACTGCCGGTAATTGCTGTAACTTCCGTATTGTGTGTTATGAGAGTAAGTATAAGGTCTCACGATGTTGGTTTCCAATTGTAAGTCGAGATTAGAGACGCCCAGGGCATCGATATATTTTATACCTCCCTGCAAAGCGAATTTATTTGCCCACCATCCGTCACCGGAGGTAATTTCATCCAATACAAATTCATCCAATACTGCCTGGCCATAAATCGAAACACCTTTAAGTGCGTTCCACTTAAAATCCATACCAAGCAATGCATTGTCGCTACTGCCATATTGTTGCTCGATGGCACGATAAAAAATAACCGGATTTAAATAGCTTGGATCAAACGTGTTGTTATTGGTAGAATCCTGTGGACTAAATACCACTGATTCAAAGAAGCCCAGATTGAATTTCTTTCCAATGTTGATGCTGGCATGATGAAATACCATAAACTTTTCAGGATAACGAGATTGGTTAGATGACTTTGTATCGGCCACCATGCGGTTTAACTGATACATATAGTTGATTTTCCAAACCTTTACGTTGGCGCGCAAGAATAGCGTGGGTGGCGAATAGTCAGAAAATATCAATGAACGATAACCATTGCCAATGAAGGTGCGGTCATTGCCAAACTGCATAAAAATATGCTTGCTGATATTAAAATCGATATAAGCACGGGCCTGAAAAAAATCTACTCCATTCTCTTTAAAATTTTTCCAGAAACCTTCGTGTGGCACTACCGGGTTGAGTGAAAGTTGCTCATCCACGTAAGAAGGTAAGATCGATTGATTCTCACCTAAAAATGTATAGAACCCAACTTTTCGGTCAATCATGCCCCGGATTTCTACACCACGGGTATTGATAAAAGTTGAATAGTCAAGTCGGCTGTCAGCACCACCACTAAAATACAAAACCGGGTTAACATGCAAATCCAATTCGGGAATGTCTACATACACGAGATCTGATTTTTTGCGGTATAAATGTTTGAGAAAGGGCTTTTTGCTGTCGCTGCTTTCGGTTCGGCTCCACTCCCAGCTGTCGTTTAATAGAAACTCCTGGTTAAACTGGTCTGCGCGTGACTCAAACATTCCCTTTTTAGCCAGCGTATCAAGATAATTTACAATTACATCTCGTTTATACGGCTTTATGGAAGTAAATAATCCCGGCACTACGCTGCCGGATTTTATTTCATATCGGTCGATCCAATGATAATAATCTTCATTAAGCGTAGCATTTGTACTTTGGGCCAGCCCCAAAAAGACATTAAAAACAAAGATTATCAGTAGAATGATTCTGTTCATAATTAAATGGACAAAGAAAAATAAAGATGCAAATACGTGGAATTTAGAGGATATTCCCATTAGGTGAACTTATGCTAGCAGATTTCAAAGACTCAGCTCCTAAAAATCAGCACAAGCATAACAATTTCTTGGCAAATTTGACGGTCAGCGCCTTGCTTTTAGAATGCCTTTTCCTACTTTTGCAGTCCTTTAAGCAATAAGAATATGAAAAAAGGCATTCATCCAGAGTATAAAGACGTAATTTTCTGGGATACATCCAGCGATTTTAAATTTTTAAGCCGTTCTACTTCAGTTCCAAAAGAAACTATGAAGTGGGAAGATGGTAAAGAATATCCTGTAATAAAGGTCGAGGTAAGTTCAGCTTCACACCCTTTCTATACAGGCAAAAAGATGTTTTTGGACACAGCTGGTCGTGTGGAGAAATTCCAAAAGAAATACGGCAAAAAATAGTCAGCTTGAAAATCGGTCACAGGATCGGTTTTTAGGAACAACACAAGTGAATAAAAGACAATCTAGCATCACTTGATCAAATATTTCTTCTTAGCGTGTTTTGCTTAAAAAAAGGTCTCTGAAAATGAGGCCTTTTTTTTTAGTTAATCTTCTGTCAATGTCAGACATTATTTGTCAATCGCCACGTGGAAACCTATTTTAGCGGCATGAACGTAATCCTTTTTGATAATCCAACAATTCGTCAAAACCTTTTACCATTTACGTTTACCCGACCTGTGGGAGATATTCGTGTGGGTATTCTCACAATAGCGGAGAAATGGCAACGATATCTGCACACTCAACCTTCTTTTTCAACGGAAGTTTATCTCTCCAAAAAATATCCGGTCAGAATTGAATCTGATAACGTTTGGATTAATGGCGCAGTTTGCCCTGATGCTTCCTTCGTAAAGGCAATCGAAGAACTAGGGTCTGGCGATGCTATCATGAGCAATCAGATGATACTTGCGGTGCGCACTCCGGATGATGAAGTGCCGGAAATTATCACAGGAAAAATTATAGACTATAAAAATTCGCTTAGCCTTATTGATCAGGTTTGGAAAATCTATCAAAATAATGGCGCGCAGATAAGAGCCGACTTTAAATTAATCACAGAAGGACGAAAGTCAGAACTTCTTTCAGACCCTCACACTCGCGTGTATGGTTCAGACAATATTTTTATAGAAGAAGGCGCCCAGGTGAGAGCAGCTGTGCTGAATGCAGAAAATGGTCCAATCTATCTGGGCAAAAATTCTTTTGTCAATGAAGGTGCGATTATTCGTGGACCGTTTGCCTTATGCGAAGAATCGCATGTGAATATGGGTGCGAAAGTAAGAGGCGATACTACCGTAGGACCATTTTCAAAAATTGGTGGCGAAGTAAGCAACTCCGTAATTTTTGGCTATAGCAATAAAGCGCATGATGGTTTTCTTGGCAATTCAGTAATTGGTGAGTGGTGTAATATTGGCGCAGATACTAACACCAGTAATCTCAAAAATAATTATGAAAACATTAAGCTTTGGAATTATGGCAAAGGTGGATTCGTAGATACTGGTTTGATGTTTTGTGGATTGATGTTTGGAGATCACAGTAAGTGCGGTATCAACATGATGTTCAACTCAGGCACTGTAGTAGGTGTGAGTGCAAGTCTTTTCGGATCAGGATACCCCCGTACTTTTATTCCTTCCTTTGCCTGGGGAGGTGCAGCCGGATTCAGCACATTTCAATTTAGTAAGGCTATGGAAACTGCACGGAAAGTGATGGAACGAAGATCAATCACCATTTCAGAAATTGATCTTGATATACTCTCTGCGATTTATGCACAGTCAGCCATATACCGGGTTTGGGAAAAGAAATAAGTATCGCGAATTCTAAAAAAAAGTGAAGTGAAATTTTCTGATATTCCTGGGTTAACAGAACTAAAAAGTAAACTTATTGATGCTGTTCGCAGCCAGCATATTGCGCACGCACAATTATTTATTGGAAAGCCAGGGGCTGCCAATCTGCCGCTTGCGCTAGCCTATGCAAATTATCTTCATTGCCAGAATAAAGGTGAAAACGACTCCTGTGGCTCATGCCCTGCGTGCAGTAAAAGCATGAAATACATCCATCCGGATACCACCTTTGTATTTCCGCTGAGCAATGTAAAAAATGATAAAGACGAAGATCGATTCAAATCAGATATTACCAAATCATGGCGTACTTTTTTGCTTGCACAACCTTTTGGTGACTTAAGTGATTGGATAAATTCCTTTGGTGCTGAAGACAAACAAGTAAGTATTTCACGAGACGAAAGTCGTGAAATAATCAAAGCACTTTCACTTAAACCATTCGAAAGCAAGTATAAGGTAATGATCATCTGGCAACCGGAACTGATGCATCCTTCGGCAGCAAATGGCATTTTAAAAATACTGGAAGAGCCACCTGTTAACACTTTCTTTATACTGGTAAGTAACGCTGCTGAAAAATTATTACCCACGATACTTTCGCGAACACAAATAGTACAGGTACCCTACCTGACAGACGAAGAACTTAATGGGTATTTAAGCAATAAAAATCCTGAATTAAGCCCGGAAGAAACTCAGGAAATTATCCAATTGGCTGATGGAAATTTAAATCTCGCGCTCAAGCTAATTAACAATAAAGAAGTCAGCTATCATACGCACATTGCAGATTGGCTTCGTAAATGTTATAAGAGAGAGTATGCACAATTAGTATTACTCGCAGATGAATTTCATGAAATGGATAAACTGGCCCAGCGAAATTTATTTCAATATACACTCAGCACGCTGCGCGAAACACTTATTCAATTTGCTGGTGCTGCAACAATTGGCAGAATTAAATCGGGCGAAGCCAAATTTTCCCAGGACTTCAGCAAAATTATGAATGTAAAAAAAATTGAAACCATTTCTAACCTAATAAGTGATGCGAGTTATCACCTTGAAAGAAACGGAAGTGCCAAAATGATTTTTCTTGACCTTTCCCTTCAGATAGCCAAAACAATCAAATCGTAATTAATACCTTTTTTTATCATTAAGTATATAAATAACCACAACCGTATATCATGAAAAAAAATATTTTGCTTTTAGTACTCATCATTGGATTTTTAATGAGTAGTTGTGCTCAGAACAGTGACTATGTAATTAAAATAAAAACTAACTATGGCGACATGGTAGCCATCTTGTATGATGAAACACCGAAACACAAAAAGAATTTCATCAAACTGGCAGAAGACAAATTTTATGATAGCTTACTTTTTCATCGCGTCATGAAAGGATTCATGATTCAAGGTGGTGACCCTGATTCAAAAAAAGCAAAGCCCGGACAGCCATTGGGCATGGGCGGACCCGGTTATACTGTGGACGCTGAATTCAATAAAAACTTCTTTCATAAAAAAGGAGCGTTGGCCGCAGCAAGGCAACCTGATGCGCAAAACCCTACTAAGGCATCTAATGGAAGTCAGTTCTACATCGTTCATGGAACCGTAATTAATCCTTCGGATGTTGAAAATTTAAAAGTCGATCAACTTAAATTCAACGAAGCCTTTCAAAAATTTATAGCCAATCCTGCCAATAAACCCACCATTGATTCTTTAATGTTCATTTACACTGCGGGTGACATGTCGGCTTACCAAAAAAAGATGATGAGCATTTTGCCCGAACTGGAAAAACAAACCGGGATGAAATTGACAAAAGAAATTTCAGAACAACAAATACAGGTCTATACTACGGTGGGCGGTGCACCCCACCTCGATGGTGATTACACTGTATTTGGTGAAATCATTCAAGGATTTGAAATTATCGATCGGATTACTTCACAAACAGTTGACGGTAATAACAGACCTATGGATGATGTGGTGATGACTATCTCGGTCGAAAAAATGTCGAAAAGTAAAATCACCAAAGAATATGGCTACGTGTATAAGGATATAAAAAAATGAGAGTACTAATTACCGGGGCCAATGGCTTGTTGGGTTATAAATTAATTCAACTGCTCAGCAAACAGTCCACTATTCAGACGATTGCAACTGCAAGAAAAAAAATTGGCCAATTACCGGCACACGTTACTTTTTGCGAGTTAGACATTACGGATGCGGAACAGACCGAAAATGTCATCAGCCTGATGAAACCAGCAGTCATTATTCACACGGCTGCCATGACCAATGTAGATCAATGTGAAACTGATCGCGAAGGTTGCTGGAAAGCCAATGTTACCGGTGTTGAAAATCTGATATCAGCCTGTGCGTTAAATTCATGTCACCTGGTTCATGTATCCACTGATTTCATTTTTGACGGATCGCATGGCCCGCTTGAGGAAAATGCGGTGCCGAATCCTGTCAACTATTATGGTGAAAGTAAGTTGGCTGCAGAAAAAGCAATAATAAATAGTACTATCTCATGGGCAATATTACGCACCGTGTTGGTATTTGGGGTTACTCCGGATATGAGCCGAAGCAACATTGTATTGTGGGTAAAGAAAAGCCTGGAGGAAGGAAAAACCATTCACGTAGTGAATGATCAATGGCGCACCCCAACACTTGCAGAAGATCTTGCCATGGGTTGTTTTCTTGCTGCACAAAAAAAGGCAACCGGCATCTATCATATCTCGGGTGAAGAAATGATGACACCTTATAATATTGCCATTCAAACTGCTGAGTTTTTTGAAAAAGCAAAAAAGGAATTGGGTTATCAACCTCATACTTTCAAAGAAGGGTTGGCGGTGTTGGCCTCACAACTTAAAAGCAGGTAATTGTGCCACTCATACTTTGACTATTCTTTTATACCATTATAATTTATAATCTTGTCGGATAAATAAAATTACTATGTCAGCAAACAGAGGTCAATTCGGTTCTAAGTTTGGATTCATCATGGCAGCGGCTGGCTCCGCGGTGGGGCTCGGTAACATCTGGCGCTTTCCATACTTAACCGGTGAGAATGGCGGAGGCGCTTTTGTATTTGTTTACCTGTGTTGTGTTCTTACGATTGGCATTCCTCTTTTATTTAATGAAGTAGCTCTGGGCCGGATGACCAAAAAAAATCCGATTGGTGCGTTTAAAGACACTGGAGCCAATGCCTTTTGGATGATTGGTCCCATCTTAGCACTTTGTGTAAGCTTTTTTGTATTGAGCTATTACAGTGTAATTGCCGGTTGGACCATCGGTTATATTTATACTTCACTTACCGGTATGGAACTTTCATTCGCTTCATTTCAGGCGAATGCCCTAGTAATTATTCCCCTGCTGATCTTTTTTGTTGGATTGAATTTATTGATCGTTACCAAAGATATTGCCAAAGGAATTGAAAAGGCCTCCAAGATTTTGATGCCTGTTTTATTTGTTCTGATTTTTGTGGTGATTCTTCGAAGTGTAACACTGGAAGGCGCCAGTGCAGGTATCAAATATTACCTGGTTCCCGACTTTTCAAAAATCAATGCCGGCACCTTTTTAAAAGCCTTAAGCCAGTGCTTCTTTTCGATGAGTATTGGTTGGGGAATTATGATCACCTACGGATCGTATCTTGCCAAAAACGAAAGTATTGTGCAAAGTAGCTTGTGGATCGGATTGCTGGATACAGGTGTTGCAATTATGGGAGGTTTGATGGTATTCCCTGCTGTGTTTGCTTTTGGATTAGAACCCAATCAAGGCCCCACATTGGTATTCCAGATCTTGCCACACATCTTCAATGAAATGCCAGGCGGAAATATTTTCGGTGCCTTCTTCTTCCTGCTGTTAATGATTGCTGCACTCACCTCTACGATTTCTATGATTGAAGTTCCCGGTTCATGGCTGGTAGATGAAAAGAAATGGAGTCGCAAAAAATCAGCCTGGGTTGTGGCAATTGCGGCTTTAATTATTGGCATTCCATCTGCCCTCTCCAAAGGAGCTAACGAAACATTAAGCACCATGACCCTAAATATTTTTAGTCTGGAGATTACCAGCTTCATGGATATTATGGACTTCCTCTGGGGAACCCTCTTTATCATGATCGTGGCGCTGTTTGTTTGCCTCTACATCGGTTGGATCATAAAGCCTGCGCGAATTATTGCTGAGATCAATGAAGGTTCGCCTTATTTTACAACGGCAAAAATTGCTGGTGTAACTCCGGCACAAATTTGGTCGTTTTTTATTCGATTTGTTTGTCCGTTGGTGATCGTGATTGTGATCCTTAATCAGTTTAATGTGTTTGGAGGATAATACCTTCAGCAATGTAACGAACGATGATTCGAGCCTGGCATAAAATAAAACAATTTGCATGGCAGATAAAAAAATGAATTTGAATTTGACTTACAAATTCAAATAGAAGCTAGTTATGAATTATCCTTTTT
>JALOMN010000075.1 GCA_025455445.1 Cyclobacteriaceae bacterium | reverse complement strand
CCAAGAGGTCCGATTACAGAAGGAGCAACCTGATCGATACCTTGCTGGTTAAAACCTGGTCCCGAAATAAAATAAGAATAAGGTCCACCGGCTGGCGCTGAAGTATTTAATTGTAATGAAATACTTCCTGTAGGAGACCCACAACCAATCGGATTGGTTCCGGTAAGTAAAAAGGAAGGTGACACATTGATGGTATATACTTTTTGATCTGTGATAAAACAGGTTGTAATGGGATCAGTTACAGTAACCTCATACGTGAAAATACCAGGCGCAGAAGTATCTACCGCCTGAGTTTGAATGGTGCTTGTATTCACTCCATCAACAGTCCATTGGTAAGAAGCCCCCGGGTTTTGAGCATTCAAAATAGGTGTTGCGTTGTCTTCGCAGATCGTAAGGTCCGGACCTAAATCAACTTGTGGTCTGTTATCAGCCAAAATGGTTTGGGCGGTTGAGAAACATCCATTCTGGTCGGTGTTGATTACAGATACAAATGCCTGCTCATTAAACGTTACTGTTTTGGTGGTGTCTCCGCTCGACCACAGATAGGTGAGGCCCGGTATGTTGCCTGAATTTGCATCCAGCGTTACGGCTCCCGTACAAAGTGCTATTGCACCTGGTAGTGTTGGTGTTGGCGGTGGTGGATTTATTCTGACTTGTTGCACGATAGTAGTATCCAAACCGCATCGGTTAAATAATCTCATCGAAACATTATAAGTGCCTGCCGCTGCGTATAAGTGCACAGGTGAAGATTCTGTGCTGCTGGCACCATCTCCAAAGAACCATTGGAATTCATCGATGGCATCTGTAGGAACTCCAGCAAAGCGGGTTGAATCACCTAAACAGATTCCTGTAAAATCAAATCCAGGCCCACCGAACGCATTACCTTGTATCTGAATGAAATTGGGTAACCCTAGTCGACTACTAGTGCCCGGTGCCAAAGCGAAACCATTCAATGTAAAACCCGAGAGCAATGTTGTATCTTCTACAGCCTGAATTAAACCTAATGAATTACTTCCGTTTACAGCCATATAAATCTGACCATCGGGACCGATTTGCAAGGCTCCAAATTCTCCATTCTGTTGAATGCGCTGTCTGAAAAATGGTCGGTTGAGTGAGTCAAGGAAATATTCAAAAAGTAATGATGGACTCGGTGTACCGGTTACCGTAGCGAAAATTTTATTGCCTGCTGGCGAAAATTCAATTCCATAAACCTGACCGTTGGGTTCATTCAAATCTATCCTTCTGTAATTGGAAATCAGACCGGTATTATTATTGAAATCAAAAAGTTCTATCAGATTGCTAACACCCGGTGTAGAGAGCGCAACAGCCAGTAAGTTGTTAGGACCTAATTTCATGTAACCTTCGCCATTCTGAAATGTATTGAATGAGTGCACCGAACCTGCTTCAGAATAAACGGGTTGTCCGATGCCTGCGGGTGAAATCGGGTAGGCTCTGAAAGTGTTATTGCCATATTCATGTGCAATTAACCATTGCGCATTGGCTGTGATGCGTTCTGTGCTCTTTGAAAACAGAATTACATCCTTTTGCACAATCGCGCCATTACCACTATTTAATTTTAAATCGAATAACGAATACTTGAGTTCGTAAGCAGAGGAACCGTTCACGGACTGAGTAGTGAAAATGTAATACAATGTTTCATCACCTGGCACTGGTACAATCAATGCAGCTTGCGAAGAATTCACATCTCCGCCAATTCCCGTTTCAATCAGTGTGTGTGTTTTATCCCACACATTATCACCATCGGTATAGAAAATTAAATTTCCATTGCGATCACTTACGGTGGCTGTTCCTTCCGGAGTGTTCATCGCGCTATTATTCAACGCTTGTGGTGGAAGCGGGAATGTATTGAAATTAATACCAGCAAGATTTCCAAAATACCATACGTTTGAACGTTGATCCTGCAAGCCATATTCCTTTACGTTTACACCGGCATAGGCTGAGCAACCGGAGGCATCTGTTACCACTACATAATAATACCCTGCAGAGTCTGCGCACCAATATCTCCGTTTGACCATACAATGGATGTAGCAGCGCCTCCCTGAATATTTACTTCGACACTAAATTGAGTAGGGGTAGAGCTTCCGCGTGGAGGTGGAAATTCAGATCGGCATGCGGTGGTGTCTGCTACCAGTGTAAGCTGTAACGCAAATGGATTGATAGTTACCGGTAACGTGATGGATTGTTGCTGGCCGCGATAAAATGCGGTGAGCGCAACGTTAAACGTGCCAGCGGAACCATAGGTGTATATCGGACTCCAACTGCTGGAAGTATTGCCATCCCCAAAATCCCACAGCAAACTATCCGCATTGGGTGATACGGTAGGGAAGAATGAGGTGGGTGAATTTTGACAGGTTCCCCGGGTGGTGAAGTTTACGGATATTATCACGCTATCCTTAGGAACGAATGAAGGAAATTGCTTCGCGTTGAAATTGCCAGCATTAAAAATAGCTGGTGTATAAACTACCCGATTTGAAACCGAATCAGTGTTGGTGAGTTTACCAATTAAAAAAGGTCCGCCACTAACAGCCTGGTATAAATGATACATGGCACTATCAGGTGCATACTGCAAACCATAACTTCTGAATAAAGGTTGAGCAACCACCGGAGCCAGTGTAGTGGTTGGATTCAGATAATCATATTGAAAAACATTGGCAGGTATTCCTGCCTCGCCATGATTTGAAAGGTAGAGATATCTTCCTTGCGGATCCCATTCAATATCATAGATAGATTGATTGGTGATACTGGAATTGGCTGTATTAAACAGGAAACGATCAAAGGCAAAAATACCAGTGTTGTTATCGAAGTCAACAATCAACGCGTTGTTACTGGCGCTTTGCGCGGATATCGCAACTTTATTTAGTGTTGGATGTTTTGCGAAATTGGCAACGGTGATCGGCAAACCTAATCCTGATGTAATCGTGGAAGGAAATGTAGCAGTAGCATCAATTAAGGTAGCAGTATAGGCATCCGTTCCGTTTTGATGTGTGATTAACCAAAAGTCAATTCGGTTAGCATGCGGTATCAGCATCATTCCTTCCGATCGGTTGGTTAGTCCCGGTACGGCAATGTTTTTGGCAGCTTCTACAACACCTGAAGGTGGCGCAGGAAAAACAGCGTTGCCGAACTGATTCATATCCACAATACTAACACTGACGCTTCCACCGGTGGTGAAATTTGCTGAATTGGTAAAAACAAAATATTTATTAGTCTGACCTGGCATCGGTGAAATTACTGCCGGTTGATTACCATCTGCGAATCCTGTTAAACCAGTTCCGTTCGGCATAGGCAAATGATTGCCATCATATATTCTTACTCCATCTGTGTAGAAAAGTAAATTGGCTGTGGCTGGGTCGGTAGCTACTGCAGCGCCACCCGAATTGAATGGTAATGCCTGATTGGTAACAAGAGTTGCCTCATTGGTGCCCCTGTTAAAACGGATTCCGTTCACCGAATTACCGAAATACCAGTTGTATTGTTTAAGATCCTGTGCATTTCCACTGTAAACTGCCAGTAGTGCAATGAACAGAAATAGTAAACGCATCGGTTGATTTTTTAGCTTCCCCACCATATCGGCACAAAATATAGGTTGTCTTATTATTCTCATGAAATTAAAAACGTCATGAACACACTAAATTATACATTTTGTATGAAATTATCGTTAAGCAGAATATTGAATGCGAATAGTAGCACAACAATTTTTTTTAATGTTATTAAAGGTTTTAATTTGCTTTGATTGAGTCGTGTATAATCTATCATCAATGATTAAAAGAACTCTTTTTTATATATCCTGTATTCTGCTGTGCAGTAGGGTGGTAACTGCTCAGGACCCTCAGTATTCGCAATTTTATGCGGCACCATTATATCTTAATCCTGCATTTGCCGGTTCTACCAATCAAAGCAGGGTAGGTATAAATTATCGCAATCAATGGCCTGCCATTGATGCCAACTTTACAACGTTCTCTGCCTTTTACGACACGTATATTGAAGATAAAAACAGCGGAGTAGGAGTTCTGCTCACACGCGATCGCGAAGGTATTCTTGGTCTGCAATCGATTAGTGTGGCTTTTCAATATTCATATGATTTACAAATCACCAAGGGGCTTTCATTCCGGCCGGGTGTTCAATTTGCGATCTATAACAGATCTATCAATTTTGATAAACTTACGTTTGGTGATCAGTTTGATCCGCTTACGGGAGAAGTTATCAATCCAACATCCGCAGAGGGACTCAATTCAGGGCAATCAAAATTTTTCCCCGATCTTTCTTTTGGTGGGTTGTTATATAGCAAACGTGCCTGGTTAGGATTTGCTGCACATCATATTACAGAACCCAATCAATCTATGTTGGGTGAAGAAAGTCGTTTGCCGATGAAATTATCAGCACATGCAGGGTTAAAGTTTTATTTCACACCGGGTGAAATGGGCTCAGGATTTTACCGGAAAGAGCAGGAGCGAAGCGTGGCCCCGGCAATACAATACAGACATCAAGGTGAATTCGATCAGATGGATGTGGGCTTTTATTTCACATTTGAGCCACTGATTATTGGTACGTGGTATAGAGGTGTGCCATTTAAACAAGTGAATGGATTTAATAATAATGAATCGGTTGTGCTGCTGGTTGGGTTTACCAAAAAGGGTGCAAAAGATGTGTTGAATATCGGGTATAGTTATGATTATACGATTTCTCAGTTAGGACCCGGCAGTGGTGGTGCGCATGAGTTCAGCCTTGTGTACTCGTGGTCAACCCGCAACCCACGCAAGCCACCGAAGGATAAGTTGATGATTCCTTGTCCGGATTTTTAACAGCGCATTTAATCTCCTTCCTCTACCTTTTTATCAATCTTGCAGAGGTTGTCCATGCCTATGTGCATCAGTGCATCACCGGCATTTACGACCGGGTGATTATTTAACCCTACGATATAACCGGTGGATGGAGATTTTACTACTTCTTTAAATTCACCAAAAGGATCTGTGATGGCTCCAACTATTTGGTTCTTATGCACATAATCTCCGCATTTAATGGTGGATTGAAATAATCCTGCATGATGCGCCCGCGCCCAGGAAGAATTCCAGATAATCCTGTTTTCCTGACTTGGTTCTGGCGCCCAATCAATCATTTTCAAATGCCTCATCAATCGCAAGGTGCCATTGATGCCCTCTTCAATAGCCTGCTGATCAAAACGAAGTGATTCACCACCTTCATATACAATTATATTTTTTCCATATTTCGCAGCGGTTTGTCGGATTGAGTGTGGTCGGAAGGGTGAGTCAATCGTAAACGGAGCATGAAATGCATGGGCCAGTTCGGCATTTATTTTATCAGACATCACACATCGTATTTGCGGATAATTGGTGCGCATTGCACCACCCGTATGAAAATCAATTCCATAATCGATGTGAGGTAATACTTCGTGTGTAATGTTATAGGCTACACGAGAAGCCAATGATCCGTTTTTACTTCCCGGAAAGGAACGATTTACATCTTTACCATCAGGAACTTCACGTGAGTAGTTGAGAAATCCGTATACATTAATGATAGGCATGCAAATAACGGTGCCGCGCTTCACACGATTGTGACCTACATCCAGAATTCTGCGCACGATCTCCATGCCATTGATTTCATCACCATGCATACCAGCAGTGAGTGCAAGGATAGGTCCATCTTCTACACCACGATAAATGTAAATGGGTGTATCAATCTGAGTGCGCGAAGGAAGGCGCGCAATGTTGATGATGACTTCTTTGAATTCACCGGGCCTCACATGTTGTTCACCTATTACTATTTCTCTCATGGAGTATTATGCAGATTAGTTGATTACGTTTTGTTCCTGTCTTTTTTTACTTTTTTCTTCTTACAATTCTTTTCAATAAACTGATAGATTTTTGCTGCGATGTCCACCTTTGTGGCTCCTTCTATTCCTTCAAGGCCGGGAGAGGAATTAACTTCAATAATGAGCGGCCCCCTTTTTGAGGGTAACATATCTACACCGGCTACACCCAGCGACATTCTTTTTGCAGCTTCAATAGCTGCGTGTTTTTCATGTCGGTCTAATTTCACCACGGTAGCAACACCACCCCGGTGAAGGTTGGATCGGAATTCACCTTCGCGCGTAGCTTGTCTGCGCATCGCACCCACTACTTCGCCATCCACTACAAATGCACGGATGTCAGCTCCTTTTGATTCTTTAATAAACTCCTGGATAATGATGCGGGTCTTTACTCCGTGAAATGCTTCGATTACAGATTGCGCGGCTTTTTTATTTTCTGCCAATACTACCCCTAAGCCTTGTGTTCCTTCTAGTAATTTAATTACTACGGGTGCTCCGCCCACCGCTTCGATGATACCTTCCGTATCTTTAGAATAATCCATGAAAACTGTTTTAGGAATTCCTAAACCTGCGCGCGAAACATTTTGCAGGCAGCGCAGTTTGTCGCGCGAGCGGATCAATGCCTGGGAGCCTACGGCAGAAAACACTTTCATCATTTCAAACTGACGCACCACCGCGGCACCATAAAAAGTTACCGAAGCGCCAATGCGCGGAATAATCGCATCAAAGTAATCCAGCTTTTTGCCATTATACCACACCATGGGGCTATTCTTTTCAAGCACCAATACACATTTCATGTGGTCGATGATTTCAACCTTGTGGCCTCTTTTTTCTCCTACTTCTTTCAATCGCTTCGTAGAATACAACTTCTGATCGCGCGATAGTATCGCGATGTTCATATCACTTGATGTTTTGATTTAAATGATAAATCCTTTTTTGTTACATCGATATAAAACCTGTTGCGCAAAATTCTCCGCCCCAGGAGTATTGGAAATTTTAAACTTCCGCGGTTGCTTAATGAAAATTCTGTTTTGATTACATGGTTGTAGATTTGAATCTTCGTTTTTATGACAAACCGGAGTTCCGCTTCACCAAATGAATTTTTTATTTCGCGTTGCTCATAGTTATCAAAGATGAATTTCATACCTGTAAATTCCGGATGTTCTTCATCTAAAAGCACAAACTCTAATTTACCATCCACAATTTCTGCACTCGAACAATGCAGACTACTGGTGTAAGCACCGGTATCTATTTTGGCATGTATGTCATATAAACCCAACCCCGGCAAATCCACTCGGTCCGAACGCCCTAAAATTTCCATATACTTATCGTACTTGTGACAAGCTAGTGCATTTATTAAAAATAAAAAAGCCCCGTAAAACGAGGCTTTAATGATTCTTATCAGGTTAAATTCAGCCCTTGCTAATTTTGAAAGAGGCTTCTGTATTTTCCCATCTTAACACCACTTTGTCTTTCTCTACTGAAATAGTAAAGGTTTCTACAAAGCTGGCAGTTTTTCCGGGCTTCACATTTACACGTAATACGTCATCTTCTTTCTTGTATTTGTATGCACCCCAGTCAATCGTTTTATTGATGATGATTACCCATTCATTTTCACCGGGCACGGTATATAAACCATATTTACCTTTAGGAAGCGCTTTGCCTTCCACTTTTACATTTTCGCTGAATTCGATTGAGGTAGTATTGTTTGCACCGGTGCGCCATACTTCGCCATAAGGAACGAGACCGCCCATTATTTTACGTCCCTTTGCAGAAGGCTGGTGATAGTTAATGGTCACTTTTACGCCATCAATGGTGCTTTCCGCTTTTGCCGGTGGGCTGGGCATTGGCTTGTCCTGCGCGAAGCTGCCAAAGGCAAATACAATAAGCAAAAGAGGTAAGAATGCGAAAGTTAGTTTTTTCATAATTATAAAAGATTGGTTTAAATTCTGATTCTTTACAGTACACGCTACAACGAAAAAATGGCAGCAATTGTTTGATGCTGCTCGTTTTAATTACTGGTAATTATATGAATGGTTAAATGCTTGTGTTGATATCGCATACGGGTGTTGTGCACATTACTCTAACTTTATAAAGTCCACCAGACCATACTGGGTTTAATTAAACGTGTTTTCGCGGATATTTGAATATATTAGTTTTGGAAGTTTCCTTCCTAGTAGATTAAAAAAAACAGAGTCCCATTATAAGAGACTCTGTTCACTAAATCAATTTTAAGAAGAAGGTCCTTAGACCTGATAGTTAGATTAATTGCTCAATCTGTCTCTTAAGAAATTCACTTTGCACCACACCTGATTGCCGCCAGCGTGGCTCTCCGTTTTTGAAAATGATGAGTGTAGGCACACCTTGCACGCGATAATTTTGCGCCAGTGCCGGGTTGCGGTCAACATCGATTTTTATGATTTTAGCTTTGTCGCCAATCTTGGATTTTAAATCTTCTAAGATTGGCTTCATCATTTTGCAAGGTCCACACCATTCGGCAGAAAAATCTACCAATACGGGTGTGTCACCTTTTACCAATTCTGAAAATGAATCCTGAGCCATATTATGCAAATGCAGTTTCAACCACTTCTATAGATGGCACCATGATCACATTCGACTTAATCGAATTGCTAATCAGGCAGGCTGCTTCTGATTTTTGCAGCACGCGCTCGGCACGTTCGCGATCTTTTTCATTGAGAATAGCAACTACTGGTTTCAGCACTACTTCCGTCATCAGATATTTGCCATCAAGCTGGGCTAATTTTCCTTCGGCATCACATTTAAACGAAATGAATTCCAGTTTTGAGTTTTCTGCTATTGCGAGAAATGTCGTCATAAGGCAACTTGCCACAGAAGCCGTGAACAAATGTTCAGGCGACCAGATGCCGGCAATACCTTTTGGAAATTCTGGAGGTGTTGCCACTTCAAGACAACCTCCCGCCAATGCAGGTGTATTAAGTTCCGGTGAGCACATGGTGCCCTTGCGGTCCTTATTCCATTCCACCTGCACGTGATAAATGTGTTCCATATCGAAGAAAGTTTAAATTTTATTTTTTAGGCTATGCCAACCACCGCCATTATACACCTGTGTGTATCCTTTTGATTCCAGGATTCTTTTGGCGCTTCCGCTGCGGTTTCCTGACATGCAACAGGTAATGATCGGTTTGTTTTTATCGCTCAACCTGTGTAGTTGATTACTTAATTGGTCCAATGAGATGTTAACCGATCCTTTAATGTGTCCACCCTGGTA
>JALOMN010000001.1 GCA_025455445.1 Cyclobacteriaceae bacterium | reverse complement strand
CTTTGGTTGATGGAGGTTTGTATCCAGCAAAGCGCACGGTGGGCGAACGCGTTATAGTAACGGCCAATATTTTTGGTGATGGTCATGACCATATCCGTGCGGAAATCTTATATAAAAAAGCAGGTGCTGCCAAATGGATACAAGTTCCGCTTCAGCCAACATTTAATGATGAATGGAGTGGTTCATTTAAGGTAGAAGAAACTGGTGTATACGTGTTCACCATACGAGGATGGATCGATCATTTTGAAACCTGGTATGATGGATTTAAAAAGAAAGCAGCTGCTAAAGTGGATGTAAAAGTAGAACTACAGGAAGGGGCTATTTTTCTCCGCCAACTGGCAGGAAAGACAAACAAGGAATTAATTAAACTGGCAGATCGTTTTGAAAATTCAGACAACTACTACGAAAACATTGAATATATCGGTGGTGAAGAATTTTCCAAACTAGTGCATGCATATCCGTTGCGTGAAAATGAAACTGTGTATAGCCCTGAAGCGGAAATACTAGTAGAACATAAGAAGGCAAATTTCAGCTCGTGGTACGAATTCTTTCCGCGTTCAGCTTCCTTGGAAGAGGGAAAGCATGGCACCTTTAAAGATTGCATCAAACTATTGCCGCGTGTGGCTGCCATGGGTTTTGATGTATTGTATTTTCCACCCATACATCCTGTCGGAAAGATCAATCGAAAAGGTAAAAATAATAATGTGCGTTCGATGGACGGTGAACCTGGTTCACCCTGGGCAATCGGAAGTGACGAGGGTGGTCATAAGTCCATATTGCCAGAGCTTGGCACATTAGAAGATTTTAAAATGCTTGTGCAGGAAGCCAGAAAGCATCACATCGATTTGGCGATGGACATTGCATTTCAATGCGCACCCGACCATCCCTATGTGAAAGAACATCCGGAGTGGTTTAAGCAGCGGCCCGATGGATCGATACAGTATGCAGAGAATCCACCCAAAAAATATCAGGATATTTATCCTTTCTATTTTGAAAATGAAAACTGGAAAGCATTGTGGGAAGAATTGAAATCTGTATTTCTATATTGGATGGAACAGGGCGTAACCATTTTCAGAATTGATAATCCACACACCAAACCAATTCCATTCTGGCAATGGGTAATTGCTGAAGTACATAAAGTGAATCCTGATGTGATTTTTCTTTCTGAAGCATTTACACGTCCAAAGATAATGGCTTCGCTTGCGAAAGTTGGCTTCACACAATCATACACTTATTTTACCTGGCGCACATCCAAGCAGGAAATCACAGAATATGTAAATGAATTAGTGAATGGCCCTTCGCGAAATTATTTCAGACCTAACTTTTGGCCTAATACACCAGACATACTTCCTTACCACTTGCAATACCAGGGTGAAAACAGTTTTATTTTGCGGTATGCCTTAGCGGCCACACTTTCTTCTAATTATGGTGTGTATGGTCCATCTTATGAGTTTAATGAAAACACTCCGATAGAAGGAAAGGAAGAATATTTCAACTCTGAGAAATACGAAGTGCGTCATTATGATTGGAAGCGCACCAATCGAATGACAGATATCATGAGTATGCTTAATAAAATACGTAAAGAAAATGAAGCGCTTCAGTCTACCTGGAATATACAGTTTTGCCCAGTCGAAAATAATCAGATTTTAGCCTACCTAAAGGCTACAGACGATTTGTCAAATATAATTTTGGTGGTGGCAAATCTTGATCCTAACAATGGCCAGAATGGATTTGTGCAATTGCCAAAGTCGCGATTAGGTTTAAGCGATAAGATTAATGTGAAGTTGCATGATTTAATTACAGATGAGCATTATACCTGGACACAGGAATGGAATTATGTAGATCTCAATCCTAATAAGATGCCCTTTCACTTGTTTAAGTTAGAAATTCGTGAATCTAAAATGTAATTATGGCGGCACCCCTAAAAAATTCAGATTCACTTTGGTTTAAAGACGCAATCATTTATGAATTAAGCGTTCGGAGTTTCTTTGATAGTAATGGTGATGGCATTGGTGATTTTGCAGGATTAATTCAAAAGCTCGATTATCTCGAAGATCTCGGCATTAACACGCTGTGGTTATTGCCTTTTTATCCATCTCCATTGAAGGATGATGGGTTTGATGTGATGGAATATTGTGATATCCATCCGGATTATGGAACGCTTGCCGACTTTAAACTTTTTTTGAAAGAAGCACATCGAAGGGGATTGCGCGTGATAACTGAACTCGTGCTAAATCATACTTCAGAGCAGCATCCGTGGTTTCAACGTTCGCGTAAAGCAAGAGCGGGCTCGCGTTATAAAGATTATTATGTATGGAGCGATTCTGCTGAAAAATACAAAGAGGCTCGGGTGATGTTTGCCGGAGAAGAAGATTCAAACTGGACGTGGGATAATGAAGCCAAAGCATATTACTGGCATCGGTTTTACAGGCACCAACCTGAATTAAACTTTGATAATCCCGAAGTGCAGCTTGAAATAATTAAAGTGATTGACTTCTGGTTAAAGATCGGAGTGGATGGATTCAGACTCGCCAACGTGCCTTTCTTGTTTGAAGAGGAAGGAACTAATTGTGAGAATCTTCCCCAAACACATGCATTCTTAAAGCGTATTCGCAGCCACATTGATAAGCATTATGAAAACCGGATTTTAATTGCAGAAGCAAACTTATGGCCGGAAGATGCTACCAAATATTTTGGTGAAGGGCAGGAGTGTCACATGAACTTTCATTACCCTTTAATGCCCCGGTTGTTTTTGGGGCTGCGCACAGAAGATACCTACCCGATTATTGACATCATCGAGCAAACACCGCAAACGCCACCCAATAGTCAATGGGCATTGTTTCTTCGCAATCATGATGAAATTGGTCTTGACATGGTAACAGAAGAAGAGAAGGATTATCTCTTCAAAGCATATGCGAAAGATCCTGACACAAAACATAACCTGGGTATACGCAGAAGACTTGCACCGTTATTGAACAATGACAGACGGAAAATAGAATTGCTTTACACCTTGTTGTTTTCATTACCCGGCACACCTGTGCTTTACTATGGTGATGAAATAGGCATGGGTGATAATATTTACCTGGGCGATCGTTTTGGTGTGCGCACACCGATGCAATGGAACATGAATTTGAATGCTGGATTTTCCGAAGCAAATCCACAAAAGCTATACTTGCCTGTAATCTCCGATCCGATTTACCGATACGAATCTGTAAACGTAGCCACACAAGAAGAAAATTCATCATCACTGATGTGGTGGATTAAAAATGCACTCGCCATGCGCAAGCGATTGAATTTATTTGGTAGAGGTGATTTGAAATTTATTGATAGTTCCAATTCTAAGGTGCTTTGTTTTGCCCGCACTTATGAGAAGCAAAGTATCATCGTGGTAGCCAATATGTCGCAGTTTTCTCAGGCCACCACGCTTGACCTAAAATCATTTAAGGATTGTGACATTACGGAGGTATTTAGTCAGAATCGTTTTTTAAGTGTTACTGATGGCGATTATCCTATTACAATCGGACCTTATGGATATTTCTGGTTCCAGGTGGATGCGTCAGAGAAAAAAGAATTGGATGGTAAGGGCAACGAACTCTTTTTATACAAAAGTGAATTGTCATGGGAACGATTGTTTGCCAATTATAATGAGGTACGAATTTTAGAACGCAAAATCTTACAACCTTTTATGCGCAAGTGCAGGTGGTTTGGTGGCAAAGCCCGCACCATCAGCAAGATGAGTATACAAAAGGTAATTCCACTGAAGGTAGAAGGAGATACACATTTTCTATGCATTATTGAAGTGCACTACGTGCAGCGCTTACCCGAATTGTATTTTCTGCCAATGATTTTTGTGCCTTCAGATAGTGTATTCGAGAAAGCAGAATATACCGCTCAAAGTGTTATTAGCAGGGCAGAAATTCAAGGCAAAGTGGGCTTTATACTGGATAGCAGTTATGATCGATCTTTTCGAGATTACCTCTTTGTATCGATGGACCGAAAACTTCGCGTGAAAGATGATAATGGTGTACTTGAATTTAACTCGAGTGTATTTGCCAAACTAAATGCGGAGTCTGTCGAATCAAAGATTCTCAAAGCAGATCAGAGTAACACCGCTATAATTTATAATGACCAGTATTTTTTTAAGTTTTATCGCAAGGTAGAGCAAGAAATAAATCCCGATCTTGAAATTGTTCGATTCCTTTCTGAAAATACAAATTTCAGAAATGCTCCTAAGTATGCGGGCAGTATTGAATATCGCGACAATGATGGCAAGACAATGGTGTTGGGACTGTTGCAGGAGAAAGTTGAAAACCAGGGCGATGCATGGGTGATGACCATCGACTCGGTAGGTCGCTTTTATGAGCGTGTAATGACCAAAGCCAAGAAGGAAAAGCTTCCGAAGTTAATCAATCGAGCTGCCATAAAATTTGAAGAAGCTCCGGAGATAATTCAGGAATTAATTGGTCGCGGATTTTATGAACGCGTTGTACGATTAGGACAGCGCACAGCAGAAATGCACCTGGCACTTGCTTCGGATAATAATAATCCTGCATTCGCGCCAGAATATTTTACTTCAAATTATCAACGCTCACTTTATTCTAGTTTGCGAAGATTAACAAAGGATAGATTTAAATTACTCGAACAATCGCTCGACAAGTTAAATGTGGAAACACAAGAGCTGGCTCGCAAGGTATTGGAGTTGGAAGATAGCGTGCTTGAATGTTTTAGTGAAGTATATCAAACACGTGTTACTTCCATCAAAACCCGTATTCATGGTGATTACCATCTAGGGCAAGTGTTGTTTACCGGTAAAGACTTCATCATCATCGATTTTGAAGGAGAACCAGGATTTAGTTTCAGCGAGCGTAGACTAAAGAAGAATCCGATGAAAGATGTGGCGGGAATGATGCGGTCATTTCATTATGCGGCATTTGGTAAAATTCTGCTTAATGAAAATTACCGGGAGAAGGATATCGAATTTTTAGTTCAGTGGGCCGAACAATGGCAGCATTATGTAAGCCGATTCTATCTGGATGCATATTTGGAAAGAATGGGCATGGATAGCAGACTTACTGAACAGGACGAAATATTAATCCGCACCTATCTTATAGAAAAAGCAATTTATGAATTAGGTTATGAACTGAACGGAAGACCGGACTGGGTAATCATTCCACTTCGTGGAATATATTACCATATGAACCGGTATTTCCTGGCGAAGGAAGAACAAAAAAAGAAAAATTAACTGACATGGGTAAAAAAGCAAGTTCCAAGAAGACGACACATAACTTAGATAGTTTTAGTCTCTTCACAGATTTCGATATTCATTTATTTAAATCGGGCAAGCATTTTAAATTATATGAAAAGCTTGGCGCGCACCTTACCACTTTTAATAAACAGGAAGGAACCTATTTTGCAGTGTGGGCACCCAATGCACGGGCAGTATCAGTAATTGGTAATTTCAATTATTGGAACGGCAATGAACATAAATTACTTCCTCGCTGGGATGAATCAGGTATCTGGGAGGGCTTCTTTCCCGGTATAAAAAAAGGTGAAGTTTACAAATATGCCATACATTCAAACACCGGTGAATATCTTGAGAAGGCAGACCCTTTTGCATTTTATGCGGAGATTGCACCTAACACGGCTTCAGTGATTTGGGAGCTGGACTATACCTGGCGCGATAAACAATGGTTGCATGACAGAAAAAAAAGTGCAGGTCAGCCAAAACCATATTCTGTGTATGAAGTACATATAGGCAGCTGGCGAAGAAAATATGAAGATGGCGGACGATCATTAAGTTATCATGAATTAGCAATTGAGTTAGTTAATTATGTAAAGGAAAATGGATTTACGCATGTAGAGTTTTTACCTATCATGGAGCACCCATTTTTTGGATCGTGGGGCTATCAGCTAACCGGGTATTTTGCACCTACCAGTCGTTTTGGTTCACCCCAGGATTTCATGCATCTTGTCGATGCATTCCATCAGGCTGATATAGGTGTAATAATGGACTGGGTTCCATCACACTTTCCTGGCGATGCGCATGGCCTCTTTAAATTTGACGGAACACATCTTTATGAACATGCTGATCCACGCAAGGGATTTCATCCGGATTGGAGCAGCTATATCTTCAATTACGGAAGAAATGAGGTGCGTTCTTTTTTGATAAGCAATGCATTATTCTGGCTGGACATATATCATGCTGATGGCTTGCGGGTAGATGCCGTAGCTTCAATGCTGTATCTTGATTATTCGCGCAAAGCTGATGAATGGATTCCTAATGAACATGGTGGCAATGAAAATCTTGAAGCCATAAGTTTTCTCAAAGAGTTTAATGAAGTGGTATATGGCACATATCCTGATGCGGTAACAATTGCTGAAGAATCCACTGCGTGGACTGGAGTTTCCAAACCTACCTATCTGGGAGGTTTAGGTTTCGGACAGAAGTGGATGATGGGCTGGATGCATGATACGTTGAAATATTTTAAACTCGATCCGGTATTTCGCAAGTATCATCAAAATGATATCACTTTTAGTATTATGTATGCATTCACTGAGAATTTCATGTTGCCACTGTCTCATGATGAAGTAGTGCATGGTAAGGGATCGTTGTTTGGGCGCATGCCGGGTGATGAGTGGAGACGCTTTGCTAATCTTCGTCTGATGTATGCTTATATGTTTACACATCCGGGCACCAAGTTACTCTTTATGGGAGGTGAGTTTGGACAAACATCAGAGTGGAACCATGATCGCAGTCTTGATTGGTATTTATTGGATCATGCTCCACATCAGGGAATCTTAACTTTAATGCGCGAACTAAATGCATTGTATAAGTCTGAACCTGCACTCTATCAGTTTTCTTTCGATAACCGCGGATTTGAGTGGGTTGATTATTCAGATCGTGAAAACAGTGTTATGATTTTTATGCGTAAGGGTGAGAAAACAGAAGATTCACTTATTGTAGCATGCAACTTTACTCCGGAACTAAGAGAGATGTATCGTGTGGGTGTGCCTTATCGTGGAAGTTGGTCTGAAATATTTAACTCTGATAAACCGATTTATGGTGGAAGTGGTGTAACTAATCCAAGGCTCTTATATACATCTCCGGTAAAATATCATCACAAAGATTATTCTGTAACTCTCACACTTCCTCCGCTGGCGGTGGTGGTGTTAAAATTAAAAGAAGCAAAAGCAGAATTTGAATTAGAAGAATAGAAGCAGCTTGGTTGTTATTTTTAATTAACTATTATTTTAATGAGTCCTACTCCTAAAAAATACATTTGTATTCATGGTCATTTTTATCAACCACCACGAGAAAATGCCTGGTTGGAAGTGATTGAGGTACAAGATTCAGCATATCCTTATCACGATTGGAATGAACGTATCACAGCAGAGTGTTATGAACCTAATTTCTCATCCAGAATTCTGACAGAAGGAAATGCGATTAAGAAAATAATCAATAATTATTCTTATATCAGTTTCAATTTTGGCCCGACTTTACTTTCATGGTTGGAAACTTATGCCAATGAGACCTATGAAGCGATTTTATTGGCAGACAGACAAAGTGTGTCAAACTTTGGTGGACATGGTTCTGCTTTGGCGCAGGTGTATAATCACATCATCATGCCACTTGCCAACAGGCGTGATAAGGAAACCCAGATAATCTGGGGTATCAGAGATTTCGAGTCTCGTTTCAAACGAAAGCCGGAAGGAATGTGGCTGGCAGAAACAGCCGTGGATACTGAAACACTGGAGATTCTTGCCGAGCATGATATCAAGTTTACCATTCTGGCTCCCCGCCAGGCTAAGGCAGTGCGAAACTCAGGGGATCACGAATGGACACAGGTGAATGATACAACAGTGAATACGCGAAAGGCATACAGTTGTAATTTGCCCAGCGGAAAATCGATCGCATTATTTTTTTATGAAGGAGGTATCTCGCAGGGTATTGCATTTAATGGTTTATTAAATGATGGAAAGCGGTTTGTCGATAGGTTGGTGTCATCTTTCGATCAGGCAGATTCAGGTCCGCAATTGGTACACGTGGCAACGGATGGCGAAACATATGGCCATCATCACAAGCATGGCGAAATGGCGCTTGCCTTTTGTCTGAATTTCATTGAGAAGGATACCACTGTAAATCTTACTAACTATGCTGAATACCTTGCATTGTTTCCACCTTTACAGGAAGCGCAAATTGTAGAAAACAGTTCATGGAGTTGTGTACATGGTGTGGAGCGATGGCGCAATAACTGTGGCTGCAACGGTGGAAAGCCTGGGTATAATCAATTATGGCGCAAACCTCTGCGTGATTCATTGGATTGGCTGCGCGACAATGTGATAGAAATTTTTGAAAGTAAAGGTTCCGAATTATTAATAGATCCCTGGAAGGCAAGAAACGATTATATTAATGTAATATTAAAACGCAACGATGCCTCTGTTAAGCGATTTTTGAAATCGCATGCGCAGGGGGATGCAAATTCAAATACGATTTTACGTATTATGGAGATGCAGCGACATGCATTATTAATGTATACAAGTTGTGGTTGGTTCTTTGATGAAATATCAGGAATTGAAACCGTGCAGGTAATGCAGTATGCTTGTCGTGTTATCCAGTTGGCAAATCAGATTGGAGGAGTGGATTTAGAGCCTGTATTTCTTGAATTACTCGCACAAGCACCTAGTAATTTATCGCAATATGAAAATGGGGCAGAGGTTTATAAGAAGGAGGTACTTCCTTCACTAACTAATCTTAAGCGGGTAGGTATGCACTATGCAGTATCTTCCATTTTTGAAGAAGATCCGGAATCGCTTAATATTTTTAACTATAGTACGCACAACGAATTTTTTATTAAGAAGGCAGCGGGTGAACAGAAGTTGGTGCTGGGTTTAACCAAGGTTCGTTCATTGGTTACGCGCAGTGAGAAAAAGTTTGCTTTTGCAGTTATCTATCTGGGCAAACACAATATCATCGGTAATATTTCGCTGGAAATGGATCCGGATGAGTTTTCAGGAATGCAATTCCGAATTGTGAAAGCTTTTGAAGAAGGAAGATTAGGTGATATAATTGGATTAATGCAAACTTATTTTGGGCCAGAGAAATATACTATCTGGCATCTCTTTCAGGATGAAAAGAGAAAAATTCTGGATATGATTGCAAAGGAGAGTATGGCTGAATTGGAAAGTTCTTTGCGCAGAAGCTACAACAGAGATTACACTTTAATTAATGCACTGTCAACCAATAATATTCCTATTCCAACTGCCTATAAGGCTACATTTCAATATATTTTGAATGCAGATTTAGTAAAACTATTTCAATCAGATAAAATTAATATAAAGGAAATGGAGCGCATTGTTACTGAACTGGAGCGCTGGAATCTTACTATTGAAGATCCTAACATACTTTCTCGATTGGCAGGCGAAAGCATCTACAAGGAGCTTAAGCGAATCAGCAATGAACGTGAAAATGTGAAAAGATTACAGCGCTTAAATCGCATGTTTCCCATTCTAGATAAATTCAAGCTTGAACCTAATCTTCATAAAAGTCAAAATTTATATTTTGAAATTGCTCTTGAAAATAAGGCTAAACAATTCAACCATGAGGAGCATGATTGGGTTGACTCCTTTAACTTGCTTGGCGCTAACCTGGGTGTTAAAGTAGAATAATGCTGTTATGCTAGTTCAGCTTTTGCATGGAGCTTATCCAGGTAATCCCATACCAGGCTGCTCGCACCTAAAATTGGTGCCGCCTGATTTTGCATAGCTGATGGAAGAACTTTTACTTTTCCTCTGAACAAGGGCATCAGGTTCGCTTCCATATGGCGTATGGTTGGCTTAAAAATTAAATCACCAGCCATCGACAATCCACCGAATAAGAAGATTGCTTCCGGATCAGTATGCACCACTGTTTCCGCAAGTTTCATTCCCAGAATCCGCCCCGTATATTCAAATGCTTCTTTTGCTACTACATCACCACGATTGGCAGCTTCACTAATCATTTTGGTATTCAAATCTTCGAAACTGATTCCGCGTAATTCGCTCGGTTCAAGATGGTCAGCTAAAAGTTTATAAACCGTGCGTTTTATTCCCGTTGCTGATACATAGGTTTCAAGACAACCTCTTTTTCCGCAATTGCAATATCTGCCATTGGGGTTAACAGAAGTATGACCTACTTCACCTGCGATTCCATGCTTGCCATTCAGCAGCACACCTCCGCACACAAAGCCACTTCCTAAACCAGTGCCCAATGTAATCACCACAAAATCTTTCATGTTTTTGGCATTGCCATAAATCATTTCACCTACGGCTGCCGCGTTAGCATCATTAGTGAGAATACAAGGCACATCAAAGGCTTCATTGAATAATCTGGCAAGAGGAAGAACACCCTTCCATTTTAAATTTGTAGCGCGTTCAATATTTCCGGTGTAGTAGTTTCCATTGGCCGCACCAACACCAATGCCCACTAAACGGGAAGAAGATGGAAGCTCGGAGATTCCTTTGCGAATTGCTTCCACCATCGCGTTGAAATAGTCGTGAAAGTCTTCAAATTGAGTGGTTGGAATATTTCCCTGGTGAAGCACATTACCTTCACGATCAACAATTCCAAACTTTGTATTTGTACCTCCGATGTCAATACCAATAGTAAGATCTTTCATGAAGAGCGTTAATTAAATGGATAGAATTTTTGCAATGCGCAACGACTCGCTATCAATTTCATGAATATGAGTCATAATAGTGTCAAAATCATTATAAACGATTTGATTGTTTCGAATGCCAACCATTACATCTTTATGGCCATTGAGTAATCCTTCTACTGCTGCGATGCCCATTTTGCTGGCAAGCACACGGTCGAAGTAAGTGGGTGAACCACCACGTTGCAAGTGGCCAAGTATGGTTACTTTAATATCAAAATAGTTGTTGCGCTCTGCAAACTTATTGGCCAGTTCCATGGCACCACCAAGTTTACTTCCTTCTGCCACTACAATAAGACTTGATTTCTTATTTGTTTTACCACCTTCATCGAGCTTATTAAAAAGTTCGTCAAGACTCATGGCTTCTTCTGGAATAATGGTGACAACAGCTCCTCCTGCAATACCGGCATTCAACGCGATATAACCGGAATTGCGTCCCATTACTTCTATAAAGAAAAGTCGATTGTGTGATATCGCAGTGTCTCTGATTTTATCAATTGCTTCTACAGCCGTATTCGTAGCGGTATCGTAACCTATTGTGTAATCAGTGCCAGCAAGATCATTGTCAATAGTGCCGGGAATACAGATAGAGGGTATTTTATATTCTTCGTAAAACTTATGAAGCCCGGTAAAGGTGCCGTCACCACCAATTGCAACAAGCGCATCAATACCATGTTTTGTAATATTGGCAAATGCTTTTTCACGTCCTTCTTTGGTGCGAAATTCCTGGCTTCGTGCTGACTTTAAAATCGTGCCTCCACGCTGAATAATATTTCCAACTGATCGTGCCCCCAGTTTCACAATCTCACCGGCAATCATACCTTCATAGCCTTGCATGATTCCGTAAACTTCTTTTTTGTAATAGATAGATGCTCTGACCACCGCGCGAAGTGCAGCGTTCATTCCCGGTGCATCGCCTCCAGAAGTGAACACACCAATCTTAGATATTTTATGTTCCATTCGTCTTATAGAAGGCTCAAAAATACAGCTAAATCATTCGTATACAAGTAGATTGAATTTATTCCGATTTCAATCGTTTGAAATAATTGATCAGTCCGTTAGTCGAAGAATCATGTGAAGAAATTTCTTCTGAAGAGCTTAGTTCCGGGAGTATCTTTTTAGCAAGCACTTTGCCAAGTTCCACGCCCCATTGATCAAAACTGAATACATTCCAAATCACACCTTGCACAAATATTTTGTGTTCGTATAATGCGATGAGTGTACCCAGTGTGTGTGGTGTTAGTTTTTTAAACAATATTGAATTGGTTGGTCTGTTACCCGTGAAGACGCGATAAGGTGTATGGAATTTTATTTCTTCGGCATTCATTCCAGCAGCGCGCAACTCTGCTTCTACCTGTCCTTCTGTTTTGCCAACCATTAGCGCTTCTGTTTGCGCGAAAAAGTTAGATAACAATTTTTCATGATGATCACCTAGTTGGTTTTGACTGATCGCAGGCGCAATAAAATCGCAAGGGATGAGTTTAGTTCCCTGATGGATGAGTTGATAGAATGCATGCTGACCATTCGTTCCTGGTTCTCCCCAGATAATTGGTCCTGTTTGATATAGTATCGGTTGACCTGCACGATCGGTTGACTTGCCATTGCTTTCCATATTTCCTTGCTGAAAATAGGCAGCAAAGCGATGGAGGTATTGATCGTACGGGAGGATCGCTTCTGAATGTGCGTCAAAGAAATTAATATACCAGATGCCAAGCAAAGCAAGAATAACCGGAATATTTTTTTCAAAAGGTTGTTCTTTAAAATGAAGGTCCGCCTGATGTGCCCCATTTAATAATTGTTTGAAATTATCAAAGCCAATAGTACACGCGATGGATAATCCAATCGAAGACCATAAGGAATATCTTCCTCCAACCCAATCCCAAAAGACAAACATATTTTCGGGAGCAATTCCAAACTGGGTTACTGCTTTTGTGTTGGTAGATACTGCCACGAAGTGTCGGGCAACATCACCTGAATTATTGGTTTTATCGAGGAACCATTTTTTTGCTGATTCCGCATTGGTCATTGTTTCCTGTGTGGTGAATGTTTTGGAAGCAACAATAAAGAGTGTGGTTTCGGGATTTAGTTTTTTTACTGTTTCCGCAAGATGTGTTCCGTCTACATTAGAAACAAAATGCGGTGTGATAGTCTGGTGATAGGGACGTAATGCTTCTGTAACCATTAATGGTCCTAAATCAGAACCACCGATTCCTATGTTTACAATATCCGTAATTGCTTTCCCTGTATATCCTTTCCATGCACCCGACAATAATTTTTCTGAGAATATTTTAATTTGATCTAATACGCGATTTATCTCAGGCATTACATCGCCACCATCAAGCATTACAGGCGTGTTGGAAGTATTACGCAAAGCGATGTGCAGCACTGCCCGATTTTCTGTGCGATTAATTTTATCACCCCGGAACATAGCCTCAATAGCTTCCTTCAACTCCACTTCGTGGGCGAGTTTAAAAAGCAGGCCCATTGTTTCATCGGTGATTATATTTTTTGAATAATCCACGAGAATGTCGTTTATACTAACTTGAAATTGTTTGAAGCGCATAGGGTCTTCAGCAAACAATTCTTTCATGTGAGTTGCCTGCATGGTCAGATAATGTGCAGTTAGGTATTGCCAGGCCTTAGTATCAGTTGGGTTAATTGAGGATAGCATGTGTATAGAAAATTTCAGAATTGGTTTTATGAATCAATAAAGTGTTATAAATGATTTAAAATAGAAAGGAAAAACTTCTATTGTTATGAAACCATAGATGAAAGGTTAACCACCCACAACCTTGCGAAGGTTTTCGATGAGGCCATCCCATAAATCCTGAAGTTCAGCTAAATCATCGAAATCAGAATAATCAGTTACTTTGAGAAATGTGGTTTGAGTGAGTTCGTTCACTTCCAACTTCAGTTCAAAGAATGAAGGATCTTTTTCGTCTTCTTTGTTTTCCGGAAGAAACTCAAATTTCGCAAAGTGATTTATTCGGTGACCTGCCAGGATCGCTTTGTGTTCTTCATTATCCCAGGTTAACGTGTATACTTTTTCCGGGCTAATTGTTACGTTATCAGCGAACCATTCAGATAATCCACTCGCGGTCTGGATGTAAGGATACAACATCTTGGTCGAAGCGTGAATTTCATAATCGGCTGTAAAAGTCTTTTTTGTTGATGTAGCCATGGCTGCTTCGTTTGTTTATAAAAATAATTTTTTTTGTAGGCAATCGCAAATCTAAAACTTATTGATTTTAAAAAAATTATGTGTTCACTTTTTAACAGTTTTAAGCGACAGCTTAAGTTACCAATTTATTTGATTAAACCTGAGGTAAGCACGATCAATCGATATCTTGCAGTTTCTATTTATTTCCTGCTCAGAACGGATAGTTATTGATCTTGCAAAAGTTCGGTAGATTGAGATTTAATTGAAAGCCTGCGATTAGTTAGACAACGTCACTATGAGCGAGAGAAATTATTTAAGAAAATTTATCGATCATCAAGAGGGCAGTAGCATTGTTTTTAAATACACCACGGTCAATGTATTTTTAAGTAATACCTGATTTCAGGTGTTAGTAACTTTGGTTTGATTTTTTTGGATTGAAGAACTTTTCTATCTGCATTCGAGGTTGGAAGTATATCCGATGTAGATTTTATCGGATTGTTTGCTGAATAAGACGTAAACAGTAAACATAATTGAGTTGAAAAGAGTAGCGCGGGGGGGAGTTGCTTGTCCGCCATCTGGCTGGAAACCCCCGTCCGCCAGCTGGCGGATATGAATCCGACTCTTGGCGGATGAATCCTACCAAGGCAGTTCAGAGTTTATCAAGCAACTTTTGCCGGATGTACATTCTACCTCTAGCTGATTTTAATTCACGCTCACGCCTGATTGCATTAGATTTGTTGTCAAATACTTCTGAGTGAACCAATATCCACGGCCTGTATTTTATGGTATAGCCCTTTTTAGCAAGCTGGTTGTGTGAAAGTAATCTGCTTTCGAGGTCGGATGTATATCCGATATAGATTTTATCGGATTGTTTGCTGAATAAGACGTAAACAGTAAACATGATTGAGTTGAAAAGAGTAGCGCGGGGGGGAGTTGAACCCCCGACCTTTGGGTTATGAATCCAACGCTCTAACCACCTGAGCTACCGCGCCAATTAATATCAATATTTCAAATTTTGTGAACCCCCGTCCGCCTGCTGGCGGATATGAATCCAACGCTCTAACCACCTGAGCTACCGCGCCATTTAATTTCAATATTTCAAATTTGTGAATCCCGCACGCCCGTTGGCTAATTGTACCAATTCTCTTCTTTTAGCAATTGGTATATCTGTACTGACTCACCTGTTATTCTTCCTATTATCAACTCTTTCAATAGGAAATTCTAGTTTTGGAGGCGCAAACTTACAAACTTTTATCATTTACAAAAGCACGTATTATCCTCTACGTAATTATTATTTAAAAAAATAATGGCCTTGTTTTTGACTTATCTTTGAGTCTGATTTTATGAAAAAGATTGACAAACTAATTCTGTCTTCCTTTTTAGGACCCTTTATTCTAACCTTTTTGGTAGTGGTATTCATATTATTGAATATCCACATGTTAAAATATTTTGATGATATCATCGGAAAAGATCTAGGCTGGGATGTAATTGGCCAGTTGCTGTTTTATTTCGCCATATTCAATACACCGGTGGCTTTGCCTTTAGCGGTGTTACTTTCATCACTCATCACGTTCGGAAACCTGGGAGAACATTTTGAACTCACCGCTATCAAGAGCCTGGGTATTTCCCTGGTCCGAAGTCTCTTACCAATATTCGGCTTTGTATTATTAATTACCTGGGGTGCATTTATTGTGGGTAATCAACTTGTGCCAAAGGCAGCCCTGGAGGCGTACAGTTTATTATATGATATCAAGCAGAAGAAGCCGGCATTGGATATTCGGCAAGGTGCATTTTATAATTCTATTCCAGACATCAGTATAAAGGTGAATGAAAAGGATCCGGATAACGGCTTATTAAGAGGTGTAATTATATATGATCATCGCGGCAGAGCTGGTAATAAAGAGGTTTGGGTGGCAGACTCTGGACGGATGTACACCTTCAATAACGATCAGTATTTAAAGTTAGAACTTTTTCAGGGCTACAATTATTCGGAAGGTTCAAGATCCGGAACTTCAGTTTCCTCCGCGCAAGAGGAAGATACCTATTCTAAAACACAATTTTCTAAAACTCAAATTGTATTTGATTTGTCTTCATTCGGATTGAATCGCACGGATAAAAAGTGGTTTCAGACCAATCGCATCATGCGAAACATGAAAGAACTGAGTGTGGACATGGATTCTATATCCAATCAAATAAAAGGACAGCAAGTAGCAATATATGCAGCCAGTCCACAGGTTTTGGAATATCATAATAAAGAAGACTCAGTAACATGGCCAGAAGATATTAAGAGAATGAAACAACGAAACGATTCCATATCTCGTGCTAAGGCTGCTGCTGCTAATACCGCTGCTTCTAATACCAATATCGCTGTAATAGAAGAAGTTCAGACACCGGTAATTAGCAACTTAACGATTGACGAAAAAACAGCCCATATTTCTGATAGCCTATTTAAAATGAATTATGATAAAAGTGAAATTACCAGGGCACTTAGTCAGGCGCGCTCGGTAAAAAGTCAGATCATGAACAATAACGCGATGATTAAGTCATATAATACTGAATATATCTCCTTTGATGTCCAGTGGCATAAAATAATGGCACAGGCTATTGCATGCATCGCCATGTTTTTGATTGGTGCTCCGCTCGGCTCAATTATTAAGAAGGGTGGTTTAGGCGTGCCGGTGTTAATGTCAATCCTGTTTTTCATTATCTTCTATGTACTTACCTTGATGGGAGAGAAATGGGCCAAACAAGGTGTGGTTTCCGTACCGTTGGGCATGTGGCTGGCCAACATTATATTATTTTCCATAGGATTCATATTCCTAAGGCAAGCCCGGGAAGATGCCCGTTTATTCGATTCTGATTTTTACCATGTAATGTGGGATAAACTAAAGAAGAGATTGGGTAAAGACTCTTAAAGTAACTTCTTTTATATTTTGGTTTTTATAGGCGATAACTCTATTTTTGCGCGTTAAAAATAGAAATAAGTTAAAATTATAAGCGATGTACCTCAATTCAGAAAAGAAACAGGAATTGTTTAGCAATCATGGTTTTGCTAAGAAAAAGACAGACACAGGGTCTCCAGAGTCTCAAATTGCGTTGTTTACGCACCGTATCAATCATTTGACTAGTCACCTAAAGGACAAAAGAAAAGATTTCTCCACCCAACAAGGGCTTTTAAAGCTGGTTGGTCAACGCAAGAAGTTGCTCAACTACCTCCAAAGAACTAACATCGAAAGATACAGAGCAGTAATTTCAGACCTGCAACTAAGAAAATAAGCTTACTTTAAGATAGGGAACCGCTCAGGTTCCCTATCATTTTTATAAATCACCTTTGAATGGCTGTGAATTGTAGGCCATTCAATCTAATACACTTATATGAAGCCAACGATTATTACAAAATCCTGTGCGCTCCCGGATGGACGCCAGATTACTATTGAAACAGGAAAACTTGCCCGCCAGGCTGACGGGTCGATTGTATTGAGAATGGGTAACACCATGTTGCTCGCTACGGTTGTATCAAGCCAAAAAGGAGTTGAAGGAGCAGATTTCCTTCCCTTATCAGTCGATTACCAGGAAAAATTCGCATCTACGGGTAAAATCCCTGGTGGGTTTTTAAAGAGAGAAGGTAAACTTTCTGATTATGAGATTCTTATAAGCCGTCTTGTAGACCGCGCAATTCGCCCTCTTTTCCCAGATGATTACCATGCAGAAACACAGGTAAGCATTCAATTGATATCAGGTGATTTAAATGCCTTGCCTGATTCGTTAGCTGCATTTGCTGCATCTGCAGCATTGTCTGTTTCCGATATTCCTTTCCAGGGACCTATATCAGAAGTGCGTGTAGTACGTGTTGATGGTAAGTTCATTATCAACCCTACCTTCGAGCAAAAAGAGAAGTCAGATTTAGATTTTATTGTAGCCGCTTCGATTGATAATATTTTGATGGTGGAAGGCGAAGCAAAAGAAATAAGCGAAGAAGATATGTTGGAGGCTTTGAAGCTTGCGCATGAAGCCATCAAAACTCAATGCCAGGTTCAAATTGAATTATCACAGGCTGCCGGCAAAACCGCCAAGCGTACCTATGATCATGAAGTGAAGGATGAAGCATTCAAGGCTGAATTACACTCTTTACTGTATCAAAAAGTATATGATGTAGCTCGTCAGCAAATACCCAATAAGCATACCCGTTCAGAGTTATTTGGTAAAATAGTGGAGGAATATCTCGCCTCTTTACCAGAAGACTCCACAGTGAATAAAGACCTTGTTAAAAAGTACTATAAAGACATTCAGAAAAAAGCATGTCGTGATTTAGTGCTTAATGAAGGCGCGCGTCTGGATGGTCGCAAAACAACTGAAATTCGTCCTATCTGGTCTGAAGTAGATTATTTACCTTCTGCACATGGTTCTGCAATTTTTACCCGTGGCGAAACACAATCGTTGAGCACGGTAACATTAGGAACCAAATTGGATGAACAAATGATTGATGGTGCTATGTTTGATGGCAGCAACAAGTTCATATTACACTATAATTTCCCTGGATTTTCTACAGGCGAAGTAAAGCCTAATCGCGGTCCGGGTAGAAGAGAGGTTGGTCATGGTAACCTGGCTATGAGAGCATTAAAGCCTGTATTACCAAACCTAGCTGAAAGTCCTTATACCATTCGTTTGGTATCTGATATTTTAGAATCAAATGGTTCATCTTCTATGGCAACTGTGTGTGCTGGTTCGCTGGCATTAATGGATGCGGGTGTGAAGATAAAGGCTCCTGTTTCTGGTATCGCAATGGGAATGATTTCAGATAGCGCCACCAAGAAATATGCAATTCTTTCTGATATTCTGGGAGATGAAGATCATTTAGGTGACATGGACTTTAAAGTAACTGGCACCGAGGCTGGTATCACTGCCTGCCAGATGGATTTGAAAGTGGACGGACTTACCTACGATGTTTTAAAACAAGCATTGGATCAGGCAAAACATGGTCGTTTGCACATCATGAATGAGATGAAGAAAACGATTTCTTCACCGAATCCGGATTTGAAACCACACGCACCTCGCGCGGTAACCATCACCATCGAAAAAGAACTGATTGGTGCGGTAATCGGACCTGGTGGAAAAGTAGTTCAGGAGATACAAAAAGTTACGGGTGCTACCGTAGTGATTGAAGAAGTAGGCAATAAAGGTATAGTGAATATCTTCGCTAATAATCAGGAAGTTATGGATGCCGCAGTAAGACGCGTGAAAGCCATAGTTGCCGTGCCTGAAGTAGGCGAGGTGTATGACGGTAAGGTAAAATCCATTATGCCTTTTGGAGCGTTTGTTGAATTTATGCCTGGCAAAGATGGCCTTTTGCATATTTCCGAAATCAAATGGGAAAGACTTGAAACCATGGAAGGAGTATTGGAAGTAGGTGAAGAAATAAAAGTAAAACTGGTGGAAGTAGACAAAAAAACCGGTAAGTTTCGTCTCTCTCGTAAAGTGTTATTACCTAAACCTCCAAGAAAAGAAGAAACTCCTGCAGTTTAATTCTTTGATTTCTGGTTTTTGGAACTAATTTTAAAACTTTACGTGTTAGCATTTTAACCACTTTTAAGTTCAATGAGACAATTAAAGATTAGCAAGCAAATTACCAACCGCGAGAGCCAATCGCTGGATAAGTATCTTCAGGAAATTGGTAAGGTGGATTTGCTTACTCCGGATGAAGAAGTAGAACTCGCGAAGCGAATTAAAGAAGGTGACCAGATCGCATTAGAAAAGCTTACCAAAGCTAACCTGCGCTTCGTGGTGTCTGTAGCAAAACAATATCAGAATCAGGGCTTGTCGTTGGGCGATTTGATTAATGAAGGTAACCTTGGTTTGATTAAGGCTGCACAACGTTTTGATGAAACTCGCGGATTCAAGTTTATCTCTTATGCCGTATGGTGGATTCGTCAGTCTATTCTGCAAGCGCTGGCTGAGCAATCTCGTATCGTACGCTTGCCGCTGAACCGGGTTGGTTCTCTGAATAAAATTTCAAAAACATTCTCTGAACTGGAGCAAAAATATGAGCGCGAACCTTCTCCGGAAGAATTAGCCGAAGTACTGGAAGTGACTACTGCCGAAGTAGTGGATACCATGAAAATTTCAGGTCGCCATGTTTCGATGGACGCTCCCTTTGTGCAAGGTGAAGAAAACAGTTTGCTCGATGTATTAGAAAACGATAGTGAGGAAACACCAGACTCTGGTTTGATGACTGACTCACTCCGCAGAGAAGTGCAACGCGCTTTGTCTACACTCACCCAACGTGAGTCTGACGTGATTACTTTATACTTCGGGTTGAATGGTGAACATGCCATGACCCTGGAAGAAATTGGTGAAAAATTCAATCTTACACGCGAGCGTGTTCGTCAGATTAAAGAAAAGGCTATCAGACGATTACGACACACATCCAGAAGCAAAGCTTTGAAGCCATATCTGGGATAATTCATGGTGTTAAATTAGAAAACTATACAGGGTCTCAGATAATGAGACCCTTTTTATTAAACGATTTAGGTTATGGAAAATTCAACTCAAAAAGTTCTGATTATCGGTTCAGGTCCGGCAGGATATACTGCCGCCATTTATGCTGCACGTGCAGGTCTTACTCCTGTGTTATATACCGGTGGTCAACCTGGTGGACAATTAACTACCACCAACGATGTGGAAAATTTTCCCGGCTATCCGGAAGGTATCAACGGTCCTCAGATGATGATGGATTTACAAAAGCAAGCGGAGCGCTTTGGTACAAAAGTAAATTTTGGATTAGTTACTTCTGTGGATTTTTCCACGTATCCATTTAAAGTGGTAGTGGATGAAAACGATACCATTCAGGCTGAATCTATCATCATAGCCACCGGGGCATCAGCAAAATATCTAGGCATTCCATCAGAGGAAACTTATGCAAACCGCGGTGTTTCAGCATGTGCGGTGTGTGATGGCTATTTTTATAGAGGCAAAGAAGTGGCCGTAGTGGGAGCCGGAGACTCTGCTGCAGAAGAAGCAACCTATCTTTCTAAACTCTGTACAAAAGTGCATTTAATTGTGCGCAGAGAAGAAATGCGGGCTTCTAAAATCATGCAGCAACGTGTTTTAAATACTCCCAATATTGAAATTCATTGGAATACGGAAACTGATGAGATCTTAGGTGACGACAATGGTGTAAACGCTGTAAGGGTAAAAAATAATAAGACAGGTGAGATGAAGGTCATCAGCGTTCAGGGTTTCTTCCTGGCTATTGGCCACAAGCCCAATACAGATATATTCAAAGGACAACTGGATATGGATGAAGCCGGATATTTGAAAGTGCAACCAGGCTCTACCAAGACGAACATTGAAGGAGTGTTTGCTGTAGGCGATGTGGCTGACCGTGTATATCGGCAAGCCATAACCGCAGCTGGCAGTGGTTGCATGGGTGCATTAGACGCTGAGAAGTTTCTCGCTGCCAAAGAGATGGAAACCGTTCATTAACAATGGCCATCAAATTAGATATTCTGGTATTGGCCGCGCATCCTGACGATGCCGAATTAGGAGCGGGTGGAACCATTGCCAAACATGTTTCTCTCGGTTATAAAGTGGGCGTGGTGGACTTTACACGGGGTGAACTGGGCACGCGTGGCACTGTTAAAACCCGCGATGCAGAGGCTGCAGCATCTTCGCAGATACTAGGATTATCAGTGCGTGAAAACCTTAATTTCAAAGATGGTTTTTATCAGAATGACGAGGCTCATCAATTAGAAGTAGCACGCATTATCAGAAAATATCAACCCAACATTGTGCTGGCCAATGCAGTGTGTGATCGCCACCCCGATCATGCAAAAGGAGCAGCCCTTTCATTTACTGCCTGCTTCCTGGCTGGCTTATCAAAAGTGAAAACAGTGGATGAGGGAGGTGAACAAAAGCCATGGAGGCCCGATACATTATATCATTTTATTCAAAGTCAGTTTATTGAGCCCGATTTTATTGTAGATATTTCTGATTTCTGGGAAACGAAAATGAATGCAGTAAGAGCATTTAAAACCCAGTTTTACGATCCTTCCAGCGCGGAGCCGGAGACCTTCATATCCAATCCATCATTCATGAAAATGCTTGAATCGAGGGCGCAAGAGTTTG
>JALOMN010000074.1 GCA_025455445.1 Cyclobacteriaceae bacterium | reverse complement strand
GTGATTACTTCTTTAGCCGTATTCAGGTCAGAGAATTTAATACTCAGTCCGGTGTTGTCACGCGCATAGATTCCTTTTCCATCCGGAGTGAAATGAATGTCCGTAACATCATGTTTAAATCCGCTAATCTTCTTTCTACCTGCAGCAAGATTATTCAGATTATAGATCTCAATAAAATTTGCATCTGGGTTGGAAGGGTATGAGCCACCCGCTGCCAACGTAGTTCCATCCGGACTGGTGTCAATTGCAAATACCAGCAAGGTTTCACCACGTTTCGTTTCATTCATGACCTCTTCGGCTTGCCATCCGCCATTTTCATAATTCCATCTGAAAATGCGGCCATCGCTTCCGCCTGAGTAAATGTGATTTCCTTTACCGTGAGTTTCTAATGTGCGTGCAGATCCGTTTTTATGACCTGATAAACTTTTGGTAAGCGGGTCTTCATAATTTTTCAAGGCAGTGTATAATCCACCATAGATGTCACTGTCATATTCATCACCGCCATGTTTCTTATTAAAGATATACGCCTGTTGTGCAACCAATGCTTCCTTCTCCAAGGTATTGGATAGTTCTTTGGACTTGATGGCCATTGCTTTGGCAGTGGCAAGGTAACGTAAGCGAAGTGCATTATTCCTTTGTTTGGTTGCTTCAACTTCATTTTCCTGTGCCAATTGTTTTGCTGCAACAGCAGCTGCTTCATTATCTCTTGCTCTTTTTTCTGCTGCTACAGCTCGTATCCGTTTTTGTTCTGCATCATCACGCGCTGCCTGTGCTGCCACCGCTTCACGGATAGCTACAATTCTAAGGGAGTCGGCCTTTCTTTTTTCTTGTACTGCTTCCACTCTGCGCAGTTCGGCAATGCGGGCATTTTCTTTTGCATTGGCTTCCTCTTTCCTTGCTAGTTCCGCATTTTGTTGCGCTGCTATAGCATTTCGTTTGGCTTCGGCCTGTTGGAAGAATGCATATACAAATGCGATCAATGCAATACCCATCAACACACCAAACACAATGGCGGTGGTGCGTGCACGCTGCAGTTTGCGCTTCTGCTCAAGTTCTTTTATACGTTGCTCTGTCTCGAATTCTTTTCGCGAGTATTCAAGAAAGATTAGTGTACGTTCAAATGCAGGGTGGTATCGCTGTCCCCAAACCAAAGTAGGTTTGTGTTTCGCTTGCCAGTTAAGTGCCAGTTGCAAATCGGGCGGTCGCCATAAACCGGCTTTGCCTACCTGATACATGGCGGCAGCCTCGGCTAATCGCAAATACATTTGCACAGCTTCGGATTCGTCATCTACCCAGTTTTTCAAACGCACCCAAATGCGCATCAAACTTTCGTGAGAGATATCAATCATCGACTTGGAAGTCAATGCGGTGCCATAGGCAGGGGTGAGTAGCGATCTTCCGGGTTCACGGAATTTTTCAATCACAGCAACCACATCTGCTTCTGAAACATCGGCAATGGATGCAATTTCATTCAGTCGTGTAGGCCTGCGTATTCCAAAGTTCTCACCGCGTTTTTCGGTGATCGCCCGGAACATAATTTCGCAGATACGCTTTTGCTCTTCGTCCAGTTCTTCATACGCTTCATTGGCATGCATGGAAAGCGCTTCGGCCATGGTGCCGATGGCTTCATAATGCTTTAAGTCTACCAGTTCATCTTCGTAGTCGCGATACCTTGCCCAGTAACTCCAGGTGCGCATGAGTGCGTGTTGCAGAATCGGAAGTTGATCCGGATTGTCGCCCAAGTCATTTAACAATTGTTGCACCAGGCGTGGAGTAATTTTAGCATTACCAACCGCCACGGGGCCCTCAATCGCTCTGCGTTTCTGTTCACGCGTCATTTGCGGGATGAGGTAATGACTATCATTAATCTTGCGTGTCAGTTCCGGGAATTGCGCACACTCGCCAATAAAATCTGACCGCATGGTGATGGCAACATAGATGTTGGCATCCTGATAATTCACAGCTTCCATCAGCAGGTTGATGAACGCAAGTGATTCATTTACTGAGTTGGGATCGGTGCTGTCTTTGAAGCGAAATAATTCTTCAAATTGGTCTACCAGAATCAGGTAGTTGATGTCGTCATTTCTGCGCGATTGTTGAATGGCTTCTACCAGGCCGAGCGAACTGCTTCGCAGCAAGGTGGAAACAATGGTGCGCTTGATTCTTTTGTCATCGGCATCAGAAGTAGTGTAATCTTTTACTGATTTCAGTAATGACTCAGCCATGTTGTCAATCGGGCCAGCACCGGGGCGGGTTACTACCACTTCCCAGTTCGGGCTGCTGTCAGTAAGGAAGCCACCGTAAAGAATGGGCAACACCCCGCAATAAATGAACGATGACTTACCACTTCCGGAAGGACCAATTACGGCTACGAATCTGCTCTTCGATAATTTCAGAAGAACTTCATCACTCTGACCTTCGCGTCCAAAAAAGAGATGACTCTCTTCGATTTTAAAAGGTCTTAATCCCGGAAAGGGATTTTCAATACCAACCTTTACAG
Source organism: Cyclobacteriaceae bacterium (assembly GCA_025455445.1). Classification (GTDB taxonomy): domain Bacteria; phylum Bacteroidota; class Bacteroidia; order Cytophagales; family Cyclobacteriaceae; genus ELB16-189. Next base: position 4,641 of record JALOMN010000074.1, on the reverse strand, counting down.
ACGATGACTCCGGATTTTCATCTATGAGTGCATTCATAGTTTACGGGTTTATTTCTTTTAAGAAATTTATCAGATTCTCTATCGAGCGTGGCGTGTCACCGGAGATAAGCGTCAGGTTTTGATTTTTAAAACCCTCAAGATTGGTGTTTCCGGCAGCTAATATTGCTTTTGCTTTAATTGGTTTTTTTCTTCCAAAACCAGGAGCCTTCAGCAGGTCAAGCACTTTCATGCGTACCCATTGATCATTCACTTTGCCTTTATAAATAATTGCACCGTCAAAATTTCTAAGGTTATCAATGTGTTGCTTTCGCACTTCCAGTAGTTCGCCTTCAAACGCAGGCTGCAGTACTTTAAATCCTGATTTCTCGATAACTTCTTTGAATGGTCTTACTTCATTCTCATCTATTTTATCATGCACCAGGTAAATGCTTCTTCCTCCGGTTTCATCCAGTGTGCCGCGTTCATTGGAATCCATTAGTTCTTCCCGTACGATGTTTTTAAAATCTTCCAGGGGATTTTGTAATATCTCAGCACCTTCTTGCGCTTCCGTGTCACGTTTCAGTAATTCAATAAATGACTTTTGTCTGTCACTGGCATTTTTTAAGTTTTGAGAAATCCAGATAAGTCGGGCAAACTCCTGATTCTTGCTTCGTTTTTCCAGACTCACTTCAGCAGCAATTCTGTTTTGTATGTCTACGATGGAAGTATCAGCACCTTCGGGAATTTCGCCATAAGCACTTCCAACAAGGTGAATCGAAAGGCTGCAATCACTCAGGTCTCTTCTTATCACTCGTTCTACTTCAGCTGCATGGGTGGGAAGTGTATTTTTAGGAAGCACAATATATCCATAGCGCTGCAGTTCGCGCTTTATAATGTTGCGCTGCACTGAAATATCATGTCCTGTTTCTGCCAGATAGATTGACTTTCTTCTATAGATATTTTTTACTTCTGATTTGTAGGTGTCACCCTCGCGCAGGATCATCAATGCATCATGTATGTCATAGGCAAGATCTACCAGCTTCATCCAATATTGTTTTTCAGCATCCTGGCTAAAAATATCGGTGTATTCTTTAAGCATTCCGGTTTCAGTGTCAACCTGATACATTTCATATCCAATCATATCGCGCAGGCGTGGAGGTTGCTCCTGAATAGTGAGTGGTGATTTCAATACTTTAAAAACGCGATTGATTTTTGAATCAGCTGTTGCCTTGTAAAATGTTTCCAGGTTATCCAGACATCTGCCGGATTGAATAAAATCGCGCGTGATAATGGGTACGAGCACGGCTGCGTTATTTAACTGAGGCGATGTTACTGCATCATATTCAGACTTTAACAGCACATTGGGTTTCGACCCCAGCACCTGGTAAAGCATGAGTTCCAGAAATTTTTTGAATTGTGTTACCCAGCCAATTTGATTTTTCTGTGAGGTTTCGTTGTCAATGTCTGCGTAGGTAATCAGTATATCAATTTCAAATGCCATGGTGTTGTAATTTGATTATGCGGTTTGTTTGAGTTGCTTTTCGATAATATTATGAATAAGTCCTTGAGCCAATTCATGATGGTTGGCAAGCACGAAATAAAAATCTACCAGGTTAATTTTAAAGATAACACTTCGCTGTGTGGCAAGAAGTTCACCGATTACCGGAGTCGGTCCTTGCTGAAACAAATCTCCAAACACATCACCATTTTTCATGGTCATGATTACGTCCAAACCTTTTCTTAATATCACTTCACCGCTGGCAAGAATTAAAATGGGCATGTCAGTCGTTTCGGTGATTACAAATTTTTCATTTGGCTTTAGTATGATGGGTGTGATTTTATCCGCCAGGTCGCTCAATACTTTTCCTTGTATATGATCAAATGCCGGTAATTTTTTAATGTGCATGACCATTTCGATAAACAAAAAGAAACCATCTTCAAGTCCATCCAATAATTGGTTATTTTCAATAGAAGAATCAAGAAACTTTTTATCGCGATAGGGCAGGCGCTCGGTTATCGTATCGTAGGCACTTTTGTCTTTATTATATATTACCCATGCTGTTGTTTCCTGCAATAGTTTATCAGCATTGAACATCTGTCCGATTAATCCGCGGCTTATCCTGAAATCAGGAATGTAAGCAGTAGCATGTATCGCGCAGGCCTTGGTCCAACGGTTATTGTAATTGAAGTCGCGATTAAGAATGTAGTTTATAACCTGAATAGGGTTGTAGGTTTCGCGCGGAAAATAGGTTTGCAGTTTTTCTAATTTGTCCGAAACCTTGCTGTCGTCCAGCAAAGGAATGAGTTTAGGTTTTAAATCCTGGTCTACAAATAAGTCCAGTAATTCCAATGCGTATTGAATACTGTCGGGTGTGCCCGCTTCCACATTTTCTTTCACCAGTTGCACGGATTCCTGATCGTATAAAAGTGAAAGCAGCAAGGTGAGGTGATCGTAGTTATCCCGGATTTCCTCCCGCAAAGCATCTTTTAAAAATTCATAGTAAGGCTCATCAGTTAGTTCATGAAGTGCGGCAAGATTCCAAAGCGTTTTACTCATTTCCACGTCAAGAAGTTCATGCACGTGCATAGCCTCACGGCCTTCCGCTCTGTAATTTATATAGCGAAGCGAATAAAGTATTTGTTTTACTACGCGTTTGTCAGGGTAATCAATTTTTTTCCAAAGCATCTGAAGGCTATCCTTGCCGGGGATGTGGCCCATAATCTGGATTAGTTTTAACATCACTATTTCGTTTTGTCCAGACTTATGAAAGCCTGCATCGAGATAGGGTAAAACCGGTGGCCCTGCTTCTTTGAGTGCAGCAGCAGCATGATGCGAATAATTTGGAGAGGATAATAATTCAATCAATACGTTCCATGTTTCAGGTCGTTTTACTTTGCGTGCAGTAAGCAATGCAGCATGGCGCACCGTAGGGTCAGCATCGCGCAAGAGTTCAAGTAATATGAATATTGTTTTATTACTAATCTGTTGCCGCAAAAGTTTGGTGGCGAGCAATCGGTCTGCCTGTTTAATTGATTTACTCAACTTCATTAGCTTATCCGCTGAGATTGAAATTAAATCGCTGTCTTCCACTGCACCGGCAGCGCGCGAGGCCAGTTCTTTTATTTCGTTTGATTCAGTGCGTTGGATATTGAGTTCTTTCATTTTACTCAATGCAAATTGCTTTACATTCGGAAGTTTACTTTCCGCCAACTGAAGCAAAGAAGTTTCAAATAATGCCGGCTCAAGTTTTTCCATGAGCTTTAATCCATAGATCACTTTCTCTTCTTCATTACTTTGTATCTCCTTTTCGAGCACGCTATCCATGGTATATTCTTTCACAATGTGCGTGCGAACGGCAGATTTATTTCGCACCAGGGAATTTTGTAATGTTTCGCGATAACCCTTATGCATTTTGTTTGCTACTACAAACCAGATTAATAACACCGGGAGGGTAAATAATGTGATGGATAATACATTGAAAAGTTCAAATTGATTAACCAGCACGATTAATCCTCCGGCCACTGCACTTCCTACTGCGGTAACAAAACCCTGAATTTTTGTTTGTGCATCCAGGTTAATCGCTTTATCGATGGGAACATAATAGAATTTGAAAGTAGGGTTGTCCAGAGCATTAGTCAATGAGTTAATGAATAACTTACTCATGGCAACAGCAATAAAGAAAAATACCAGACTACTTTTCTCACCCGTGGTAAGGTCATATCCAAAATACCAACCTAATCCTAAGGCCGACACGGTGAAAAGTATTAATATGATTGGTGTAATTAATAAGGATACACGCAATCCATAATCCTGATTAATGCGGTCAGTGGCGAACGTGGTGAATAGAAAACTGAATATCACAATGGTTGCTTCGAAGTAACTTAGAAAGAAGGGAAGTTCTTCATTATTAAACTGAATGGTGGTAGCGTTGAAGAATGAAAAATCAACAAATTGCTGACCTATCAGCGTGATAACTACAAATACCGCCATTAGCATGATATAACGGTTTTTGAGAAAGTCGAAGGCCGTTAATTTCTGATGTTCTTTCTCTTCGCGGTGAAAGGTGCTGCCTTTGCGCAGATACTTTGTTGAGAGCACCACAAACAGAATTAAATAAGCGGAGATACTGATGAGGCTGATCGTGTATAACGAATCCAGTTTTACCCCACTTGTTAACAACACAGGAATGGCGAAAAATGACATTATAGCCGCAATGTCAGTTCCCATGTCTACGCTTCCCACCAAACGCTTGGCAACCCGCACATTGAACATCCTATTAAAAGAACCCCAGAATATAAGGTCAATCAGATAACCAAAGGGGAGAAGTAACATGAATCCAAACCGATGTAGGTTTTTTGTATCACTGAGATAATGTTCACCAAATTCCAGCGAAGCCGTTAACGCGGTAATCAGCACCAAAAAGAAGATAGCCATTGCAGAGAAGCGGATTCGTCCCTGCAGAATATTGTAGAGAAAGGTGGCCGCCATACCCATCACACCGGAGAGTGCAATGGCCTTTGGCAGGTCAAATTGTTCGTTAAACTGGTTAAGAAATAATGTCTGTGAAGCCACCGTTACGGTGGCGAGAAATAACCCCATAAAAAAGCTCATCAGGAGCAAAAGCGAAACGGGTCCGGTTTCTTCTGGCTCAACATCGAGGG
>JALOMN010000073.1 GCA_025455445.1 Cyclobacteriaceae bacterium | reverse complement strand
CATTATTTGCCTTCAATTGAATATTTCTGTGTATTACAGCAATTCGATACGATTGTTTTTGAGCAACATGAATACTATGTAAAACAAAGTTATCGCAACAGAAGCTACATACGCACATCACAAGGAACAGAAATGCTGGTGGTGCCACTTACTGCTAAACATGGTAAAGTGACCATTAAAGATGTGCGCATAGACTATTCACAGAAATGGCAAAACAACCAATGGCGAACCCTTGAAACTGCCTATCGCAAGGCCCCCTTTTTTGAATACTACTCAGATGAACTTAGGTCCATTCTCTTTAGCAATCAGCAATTTCTTTTTGACCTTAACATGCTATTGCTGTCATTCTGTCTCAAAGCGATAAAATTGAAACCAACCATAGCGGCAAGTGTGTCGTATGAAAAAATACCTGCTAATGATGTTTTAGACCTCCGGATGCAAATAGAGGCTAAGAAACCACATTCCTCAAGATTATTCTATAAACCAGAAAGTTACCATCAGGTATTTGGCAATGGTTTTGTAGAAAACCTAAGCCTGATTGACTTACTGTTTTGCGAAGGACCAAGAGCTACCGCTATTCTGGTCGCTTCCCGGAAAGAAAATCTGAACAAATAAAATTACTTAACTGTTTTTAAAAGGATATAAATAGGACTAAACAAAGAGACAGGTTCAGATTATCTGTATTTTTGAATAATCACACTTTATACTCTACATTTACATTACTCAATATTATGGCAAATATGGAAGCAAAATTTTCTAACCGCGTAAAAGAAGTTATCTCTCTTAGCCGGGAAGAAGCGTTACGTTTAGGTCACGACTATATAGGCACAGAACATCTTCTGCTTGGCATGATTCGCGAAGGTGAAGGAGTGGCTGTGGGTATATTAAAAAAATTAGGCGTACCGCTGGAGGAATTAAGAGGCGAAATCGAAAAGATTTCAAAAGGAACCGCTACGCACGAGATAAAAAACCTTGCGAATATTCCATTAACCAGGGCTTCAGAAAAAGTGTTAAAGATTACATACCTCGAAGCTAAGATTTTCAAAGCCCAATTAATTGGCACCGAACATTTATTGCTATCCATTTTGCGCGACCCCGATAATCTGGGCACTCAGATTTTAAATAAGTTTGATGTTGCCTATGATGTAGTTAAAGAAATGTTGGAATACCAGAATGACCAACCCACTGCGTCTTCTGATACAGACGATCCGGATGATGATTCATCCAAAATGTTTGGCAGTTCTGCTAATCCCGGCAAGGAGAAAAAAGGCACCGAGAAATCTCGTACACCCGTACTTGATAATTTTGGTCGCGACCTTACTAAGCTAGCAGAAGACAATAAGCTCGACCCAATAGTAGGACGTGAAAAAGAAATTGAACGTGTTGCTCAGATTCTGAGTCGCAGAAAAAAGAATAACCCAATACTTATTGGTGAACCCGGTGTGGGTAAAACTGCCATTGCGGAAGGTCTTGCCTTGCGTATTGTTCAGAAAAAAGTTTCACGAGTGCTTTTTGGTAAGCGTGTTGTTACGCTTGATCTAGCCTCATTGGTTGCCGGTACTAAATACCGCGGTCAATTTGAAGAGCGCATGAAGGCTGTAATGAATGAATTGGAAAAATCACCCGATGTGATTTTATTCATTGATGAGTTGCACACTATTGTAGGCGCAGGTGGTGCTTCCGGTTCGCTGGATGCCTCTAATATGTTTAAACCGGCACTTGCCCGCGGAGAGATTCAATGCATTGGCGCCACTACATTAGATGAATACCGTCAATACATCGAAAAAGACGGAGCCCTGGCCCGCAGATTCCAAATGGTGATGGTGGATTCTACAACCGTGGATGAAACCATTCAGATACTTGAGAACATCAAAGAGAAATACGAAGATCACCACCATGTAAATTACACCAAAGAAGCACTGGAGGCTTGTGTGAAGTTATCAGACCGCTATATCAGCGATCGCTTCCTGCCAGACAAGGCAATTGATGTAATGGATGAAGCTGGTGCCCGTGTCCATATCAACAATATTCACGTTCCGGAAGACATTGTGAAGTTTGAAGAAGCGATTGAAGATGTGAAGAAAGAAAAAAATCGTGTGGTGAAAAGCCAGAAGTATGAAGAGGCTGCGCAATTGAGAGATAAAGAGAAAAAACTGATTGAACAACTCGATCTGGCCAAAGCACGATGGGAAGAAAAAACCCGCACCGAAAAGTACACTGTTACAGAAGACAACGTAGCAGATGTGATCGGCATGATGACTGGTATACCCGCTAACCGCATCGCTCAAAAAGAAAGTAACAAACTTCTGGGCATGGCCGAACAACTGAGTGGTAAGGTAATCGGTCAGGAAGAAGCGATTAAAAAATTAGTGAAAGCAATTCAGCGCACACGGGTGGGTTTGAAAGATCCTAAAAAACCAATTGGTTCTTTCATATTTCTGGGCCCTACGGGTGTAGGTAAAACCGAATTGGCAAAAGTACTTGCCTCTTATCTGTTTGATAAAGATGATACACTGGTGCGTATCGACATGAGCGAGTATATGGAGAAATTCTCTGTATCTCGTTTGGTAGGTGCACCTCCGGGATATGTAGGTTACGAAGAAGGTGGTCAGCTCACAGAAAAAGTGAGACGTAAACCCTATTCCGTTGTGCTTCTTGATGAAATTGAGAAAGCACACCCCGATGTATTTAATATTTTATTGCAAGTATTAGATGATGGTATACTTACCGATGGTTTAGGACGTAGAGTAGATTTCAGAAATACCATCATTATAATGACATCAAATATTGGTGTGCGTGATCTGAAAGACTTTGGAGCTGGGATTGGTTTTACCACTGCAGCAAAGCGTGAAAATGAAGAAGAGTTGATGAAATCAACTATTCAAAGTGCCTTAAAGCGTGCGTTCAGTCCTGAATTCTTAAACCGCCTGGATGATGTGATTGTATTCAACTCTCTGCAAAGAGAGCACATTCATAAAATCATCGACATTACTCTGGGCAAGTTGTTTACCCGTATAACCGCATTAGGTTATAATGTAGAACTGTCTGAAAAAGCCAAAGACTTTATAGCAGAAAAAGGCTACGACCAACAATTTGGGGCTCGCCCGCTAAACAGGGCCATTCAGAAATACCTTGAAGATCCGGTAGCAGAAGAAATTCTGAAGGGCGAAGTAACAGAAGGAGGAACCATCATTGCCGACTATGAAGGCACCGGAGACGTGCTCACTGTAAAAGTGAAAAAACCAAAGTCGTCTTCGAAAGAAAAGAAAAGTGAATAATGATCAATGAATAGTAAAAGAAAGGCGGGGCATCCCGCCTTTTTTATTGCTAATAGCTGCCCATGTATTTTCTTATAAACCACTCCGCTGAAATCAATGCCAGCAATAGAAAAAACACCCACTTCAGGTTTATCAATTGATTGAAAGATTCTTCTGAATGAATGAGCTGCGGAGTTTTTATAGCACTTATTTCAGCGCCTAGTGTTGACAATTCATTGGTTGTATAAAACTTACCCCCTGTTTCATTGGCGAGTTGCCTTAAGAGTTGAAAATCTGCGGTGAGATTTTGCGTTTCAATACTTTGCGACTTCACTAAAAACTGCCCGGATACTTCTTCAACTTTATCATCAATTTTTGTGGTGGCCTTAAAGCGATACACTCCCTCTTTCAACCCTCCGATGCGATAACGCGCACTTCCAGGGCTGGTGGTGTAGTTATAATTAGTAATCACCCCGCTTTCATCCCGCAATTGCAATTGAATATTATTGCCATATACCAATTCATACAACTCATTGTAAACCTGACTTTCAATTATCACTGGCTCATAATCAGAAAATTCACCTTGTAAAGGAAAGCATCTGAACTTCTTCTTTTCATCCAATGTGCTCAGGTACTGAATCAGCTTAGAAAACAATTCATCAAACGCTGTTGTGTTTCCATTGTCAGCAAATTCACTTAGTCGCCAACGCCAAACACCTTCCGCAATCAATGCAGCAATTTTTCGATTACCCTCTTCCCAGGTAAGCAGCAAAGGCCGGTCGGTAACCACACTTCCTATACGCTGATACAACAGCACTTTTGCCTTGCCCGGAAAAGTAAACTTACCAAATGGTACCTGGGCCGGAGGGTAACGTACAAAAACACCATTACTATTTTCAGAAAAAGTAAAATCACGAAAGTCATTGTTAATGATGGGCGTAACTTCATCCCATTGTCCTCTGAATTCAAATTGAAGAGGTACCCCATTGGCAGCCAATTGCCTGATGTTGGTTTGTGTACCAATCAGTAAAAGAACTGAAGAAGGTCCTTTTGAAAGTGTATTGTAGAGTGCCCATGTTTTTCCGTTTATATCAATCGCTTCATGAAAAATTACCAATTCCGCTGCTCCTGGTTTAAGCATATCGGCATCCGTATTGGTTACTCCTGGAATGTGAACAATAAATTCATAATTAGAATTTTTCTCCACCACAGAGCGTATGGCCTTTATATCGGGATGCGGTGCGGCTGCAATTAACAATACTTTCTTTTTGCCTTCTACTACTTCAATAAATATGCTGGAAGCATTATTTCTGAAATTGGTTTCCTGACTTACTGCTTTAATGGCTACATCGTAGCGTTGAATTCCCTTTTCAGTTGCCTCTAACAAAAAATCAAAATCAATCAATGCTTTACCCGCTGAGTTAATTTCGCGAGTAGCCAATGCTTTTCCATCTTTTGAAATCGTAACAGATATTGCAGCATCCTCTATTCCCTGCACATATACTTGTGCTTTAACGGGAAACTTATTGCCCTGGTAGGCGACTTTATTATAATCTACATTCTTTAGTACAAGATCAGCACGCTCTGTCGTGTCACCGATTCCTACAGTATATACAGGGATGCGCAATGGTGTATAAAGTGGCGATAAGCCGGAGTTATATATTCCATCTGAAACCAGGATAATGCCTCCGAGGTTTTTCCCTTCATATTCGTTTACTACATTCTGTATTGCTCTGTTTATATCAGAGGCAGGTACGTGCGCATGAATGTTTACTTCCTCACTACCAAATAGATCTTTGATAGCCACCTGGTTTTCGCCCTTCTCTATTACGTCCCTGGTTTCATTAATTGAGCTTACAATTCTGCCAAGGCTTATGGAATCTATAACTTCATTTACCGAATTAGAGTTATCAACTACAAACACCCATGTTGGCTTTTCATATTCATTCGCGATAAGTTTTATCACCGGACCTAATAACAAAAAAGCAAGAACAGAAACCACTATCGTCCGCAAAGCAAAAAGCACTTGATTGGTGCGCTTACTCCAGGCATAATGTTGGTTGTATAGTAGATATGCATACCCAATTCCTGTCGCAAGACACAAAAAAATAAAATAAGGAGATTGATCAAATATCAGTCGCTGCATTTCAAATCCATTCGTGATTACCAAAACCTGATTTACTTATCAAAAGTCTGGTATATAATTCAATTACTTTCAAAACATGATCACTAATGTAAACGCTCATATTTTGATTCGCTAATAGTTATACTTCTTATCCCACAATTTCTTCAGATAATTTCTTAGTTCTTCTTCACGCGCATTTTTTCCGGGCTCATAAAACTTGAATCCACTTATTTTATCGGGAAGGAATTCCATCGCCACAAAGTTATTACGAAAGTCATGTGCATATTGATAACCCTTTCCATAATCAAGGTCTTTCATCAGTTTGGTTGGTGCATTTCTTATGGCCAGTGGCACTGGTAAATCTCCGGTTTCTCTGACTTTCGCCAATGCACTATCTATCGCAAGATAGCTTGCGTTGCTTTTTGGTGAGCAGGCAAGATATACTGTGCACTGCGAAAGAATTATCCGTGCTTCCGGGTAGCCGATCATGGTTACTGCCTGAAACGCATTGGTTGCCATAATCAATGCGGTAGGATTTGCGTTTCCGATATCTTCAGAGGCAAGTATCACCAATCTCCGCGCAATGAACTTAACATCTTCTCCGCCTTCAATCATGCGGGCCAGATAATAAACAGCTGCATTTGGATCGCTTCCGCGGATGGATTTAATAAATGCCGAAATTATGTCATAATGCTGTTCACCACTTTTATCATAAATGGCAATGTGCTTTTGAGCTACCTGCATGACTAATGCATCTGTAATCTCAACTTCATCGGTTACTGATTCACTGATCAAATCAACAAGGTTTAAAAGTTTACGGGCATCACCTCCCGATATGTTTATCAGCGCCTGGTATTCTTTAATATTTATCTTTCTCTTCTTTAACTCAACATCTTTTGTTAAGGCTTGTTGAATCAACTTAATCAGGTCTGTTTCACTCAAGGCTTTTAATGTGTATACCTGGCATCGTGAAAGCAATGCTGAGTTCACTTCGAAGGAAGGATTTTCAGTAGTTGCTCCAATTAAAGTAATGGTCCCCTTCTCTACCGCTCCGAGCAATGCGTCTTGTTGTGATTTATTGAAACGATGAATTTCATCGATGAATAAAATCATACGACTAGTGCGTTTTGCCTGCTCGATTACATCACGTACATCTTTTACTCCTGCACTTACTGCGCTGATCATGTGAAACGGTCGTTTCACCTCATTGGCTATAATATTGGCGATGGTGGTCTTGCCCACACCGGGCGGACCCCACAAAATCATGCTGGGTACATTGCCCGTCAGTATTGCTTTACGAATGATTCCGTTTTCACCAACAAGATGTTCCTGTCCTATCAGGTCTTCCAGTTTGGAAGGCCGCATGCGTTCTGCTAAAGGAGCGTTGGTTTCAAACATTATTTACAGATTCAATACTAACGATAAACGGCATTTTAAAAAGTCAGCTTTTTTAAAACTTCAATCGTCTTTTCCAACATACGATCATCAAAATCAAGATGGGTTACTAATCGAATTTCCTTTGCGCCAAACTTGATGGCTTTGATTTGATTTTCTTCAAGTCTTGATAAAACCTGCTCGGGTGTTAAGCGATCAGCCACAGAAAAGATCACAATGTTGGTGTCCACCGGCATTACTGATTTTATCCAACTTATTTTACTTAAAACTTTTCCAAGTTCAGCAGCACGAACATGGTCTTCTTTTAATCTTATGATGTGATTATCTAATGCATAGATACCGGCTGCCGCCAAAAATCCTGCCTG
>JALOMN010000450.1 GCA_025455445.1 Cyclobacteriaceae bacterium | reverse complement strand
ACCAGATGGAAAATGGATTGCCTTTCAATCTTCTGGCGGAAGACCCGAACGCGTGGGCCTCACAGATATTTATAAAGTATCCGCTGCCGGTGGCGACCTAGTAGAACTTCAAAAGACACCCGATCGCAGTGCGAACATTGTATCGTGGGCGCAGGATGGCACCTACTTATTTATTTCTGAAAACTATAAAACTTCACAGGCACTGATTGCACTGCCCGCCAGCAATACAATTAAACTACCGAAAGGTGATTACCTCGCTTACTCCGATTCGAAATTACCTATCCTCACTTCCATCAAAGGTTCAGCCGGTGCATTTTCAGTGAGTAAGTCGGGCAACCGATTCAGTTACACTTTCGAAGATGTGAATACACCTAAAGAAGTATTTACTGCAGGACTGAGAGGAGAAGGCGCTAAAAAAATCAGCAGCATCAATGCAAACTTCAACCCACCTGCACTGGGCAAAACAGAAGTGATCTCCTGGAAATCAAAAGACGGTTTGACAATTGAAGGTCTTCTCACCTATCCCGTAGGGTTTGAACAGGGAAAAAAGTATCCGATTATTCTGCAGATACATGGCGGCCCGGCCGGAGTGTTTTCACAAACCTACACCGGGGCACCTTCCATTTACATGACACAGTATTTTGCCCAGAGAGGATTTATTATGCTTCGGCCCAACCCACGCGGCAGCACAGGCTATGGCAAAGAGTTTCGTTATGCCAATGTGCGCGACTGGGGTTTTGGTGATTATGAAGATTTGATAACCGGTGTAGATCATGTATTGGCCATGGGCATTGCCGACAGTAAAAATCAGTTTGTAATGGGTTGGAGTTATGGCGGCTATATGACAAGCTGGGTGGTAACACAAACCAATCGGTTTAATGCTGCCAGCATGGGCGCAGGATTACCAAACCTGATCAGCATGGTTACTACTACTGACATCCCCGACTACCTCGTAGCACATGCCGGAGGGAAAGAATTCTGGGAAGAATATGAAGAGTATGAAAAGCATTCCGCCATCTACCAGATAAAAAATGTAACTACGCCTACACAGGTGATTCACGGTGCTAATGATTTGCGCGTGCCACTGGCACAAGGCCAGGAATTTTATAATGCTTTGAAGCGCAAAGGTGTAGACACCGAAATGATTGTGTATCCGCGCACACCGCATGGCCCTACGGAACCCAAATTATTAATGGACGTTTCGCCCCGGATCATGACCTGGTTTGAAAAGTATTTGAAGTGAGTGCGACCAGGCTGCTGATTTAACGTAATTTATTACTGATTCAATTTCTTTTGCACTCCACGAGCCAATCCCACGGATATGGACCTTTCAACCAATCGGGTGGCGAGGTGAGTTCGGTAGACCAGTCATATTCGAGTTTATCTAGTTTGGTAATGGTTAAACCTGCCTCTGGAAAGAGCACCTGAATTTCAGATGCTGAATAATGTTTGGTTGGCACACCATCAATGTGAACAATGCCTTGCAGAATATCACGCTTATTGCCCTTGAAATAATGAAACTCATTCGATGGAATGTCTTCCGGCTTCACTCCATCCCTGCGGTACAAATCAATCAACCGCCACGAAGAAAATAGGATTGAATCCAGTGAAGGTAATACAATCAGCGCGGTGCCTCCGGGCTTCAATGCACGATGAATGTTTTGCAGCATGATTAGATTCTTCTCAATTTTCGGAAACATGATCACATTACAACAGAAGGCAAAATCTACCGGTGTAAGAGCCAGGTTATTTTTGGTAAGATCCGCCTGCTTCAAATCCACATTTTCATAGCCTCTTGCCTTTGCTTGCTTTAACAAACCTTTGGAAATATCCAGACCGACTATATGTGTAAACAACGGTGCGAGATAAGGCAATGCCTTTCCATTACCGCAACCAAAATCGATGGCGGTTTTCTTGAGCGAACCATGTTTCTTAAAATACTTCGGCAACTTCTTTTTCTTGTCGCTGTGAAACACATCAAATATCTCATCATTATAACTCGGTGCAATTTTATTCCAATGTATTTTTTCGTTCATCATTCAAAGTTTAAAATTCAAGATTCCACATTCAAGGTTAAATACAGCGCGCACCATTTTTATGAATCAGGAAATTTAAATTAGCTGTTTGTATTCACTTGTTAATGTAGTTACAATTTCAGCCATGGGGCGGATGCTGTGCACATGTTCGATGGCGGGCCCGGCACACCACACAGTTTTATACGTGGCGCTGAAGGCAGCTTTCTCTACCTGCTTCATACCCCGATAGGCTGTTTTATACGTGGCGCTGAAGGCAGCTTTCTCTACCTGCTTCATACCCCGATAGGCTATCAGCATCTTTACATATTTTTTCAGCGTTTTATTTTTATTTAAGAGTCGCTCTAAAAAATTCGCTTTCGTACCCATCTGCTGCACATATGGAGTATTGATCACCGTGAGTGCAGAACCGGATAGCTTGGTAGACATCACAATATCTTTCTCACCATAGTCTACCATAGCCTGTTTATACTCTTGCGAAATATCGGCTTCCTCACATGCAATAAAGATGGTGCCTACGGATACACCTGCCGCGCCCCAATCCAGTGCATCTTTAATGTCTTTGCCATGAGCCACACCCCCTGCAGAAATCACAGGGATAGTGCAATTCTGTGTCAACAGCGTAACCAAATCCTTAGGTGAAATTTTTCCGGCATGACCTCCTGCCCTGTTGTTTACCGCTATCACGGCATCAGCCCCTTGCGCTTCTACTTTTTTTGCATAGTCCAGATCAATCACATCACAGAATACTTTTA
>JALOMN010000072.1 GCA_025455445.1 Cyclobacteriaceae bacterium | reverse complement strand
TCCGGTGATGTAGCTGGACATATCTGCCGCAAGGAACACACAGGCATCGGCTACGTCTTCCGGTTTGCCACCACGTTTTAATGGAATTGCATCGCGCCAGCTTTGTACAGTTTTTTCATCCAGCTTGCCCGTCATTTCTGTTTCGATGAAGCCCGGAGCGATTGCGTTTGAACGAATGCCACGCGAACCTAACTCAAGCGCCACTGATTTGGTGAAGCCAATGATACCGGCTTTGGATGCCGCGTAGTTAGATTGTCCGGCATTTCCCTTAAGTCCGACAACCGAAGTCATGTTAATAATAGAGCCGCCTTTCTGTTTCATCATGGGCTTGGTGGCAGCCTTCACGGTGTTGAAACATGATTTTAAATTCACGTTCATGATTTTATCCCACATCTCTTCTGTCATGCGGAGTAAAAGGTTATCCATGGTGATTCCGGCATTGTTCACCAACACATCGAGCGATCCAAAATCTGCCACCACATCATTGATGAGTTTATCGGCTTGTGCAAAGTCTGAAGCATCGGAGCGATAGCCTTTAGCTTTCACACCTTTAGCGGTCAGTTCGGCTTCAAGCGCCTGACCTTGTTCTACACTTGATAAATAAGTAAAGGCCACATTGGCGCCTTGCTCAGCAAAGCGAAGTGCAATGGCGCGACCTATCCCTTTTGATGCCCCGGTTACGAGGGTGTTTTTTCCTTGCAGTAGTTTCATTCTGTGTTTATTAAAAAATTACTTTGAGTTTCTTCTTGCCATTTAGGCTTTGTGGTACGAAAAGTACACTGATTTTGACTCTTCTAACGACAATCTATCTGATGAACTATTCTTTGAAATTAGACTTGCCATGAATGCGTCCTCTAAAGCATTCTCAATCTTTTCAAAAGTCTTTATGTCTAGCTGAACGGCTACTTTTTCATTCCGCTCGTTGACAATGTATTTCTTCTTGATTGATTTCATTTTGAGCTTCAAAAATGAGGATTTTAATGCCGATTTCAAAAACAATTAAACTTCCAAACTAGATTTAGGATATCAGGTAAAATGAATCGCTACCCTTATATTTGAGCCAAATTTTAACAAACAGTATATGGCTAATTACGATTTGATTGTCATTGGCAGTGGCCCGGGTGGGTATGTAGCTGCAATTCGCGCATCTCAACTGGGCATGAAAGTGGGTGTAGTTGAAAAAGCTGAGTTGGGCGGTGTCTGCCTCAACTGGGGTTGTATTCCTACCAAAGCTTTATTAAAGAGCGCCAATGTGTTTGAATATATCAAGCATGCATCTGATTACGGTATCAGCGTAAAGGATTCATCCGCTGATTTCGCTTCAGTAATAAAACGCAGCCGCGATGTAGCTGCCAGCATGAGCAAAGGCGTGCAGTTTCTTTTTAAGAAAAATAAGATCGATCAGATTGCCGGCTTCGGTAAACTGAAGAAGGGTAACAAGGTAGAAGTAACGGATGCTGCCGGAAAGAAAACGGATTACGATGCTAAGCACATCATCCTGGCAACCGGTGGTCGCTCACGCGAACTGCCTGCCATGCCTCTTGATGGAAAGAAAATCATTGGTTATCGCGAAGCGATGGTATTGCCACAACAACCGAAGAAGTTGTTGGTTGTGGGTTCAGGTGCAATCGGAGTTGAGTTCGCGTATTTCTATAACACGATGGGCACGGAAGTAACGATTGTGGAATTCCTTCCGCGCATTGTGCCTGTGGAGGATGAAGAGGTTTCCAAGCAATTGGAGAAGTCGTTTAAGAAAGCTGGCATCAACATCTTTACGAACTCTGAGGTCACTAAAGTAGATACCTCCGGTAAGGGTTGCGTAGCAACTGTAAAGACACCGACAGGGGAAGTAAAAATGGAAGCCGATGTGGTGCTTTCAGCAGTAGGTGTGGCCACCAACCTGGAAGGGCTTGGCCTTGAAGAAGTAGGCGTGAAGACTGAAAAGGGAAAAGTAATTGTTGACGATTATTATAAAACCAATGTACCCAACGTGTATGCGATTGGTGATATCGTAAAAGGTCAGGCGCTGGCTCACGTGGCTTCTGCAGAAGGAATTATCTGTGTAGAGAAAATAGCGGGTCATCATCCACAACCGTTGGATTATAACAATATTCCAGGCTGTACCTATTGCTCTCCGGAGATTGCATCGGTAGGTTATACTGAGGAAGCCGCGAAGAAGGCAGGCTACCAGATTAAAGTAGGTAAGTTTCCGTTCACCGCATCCGGCAAGGCCAAAGCAGCAGGGGCATCCGATGGTTTTGTAAAAGTAATCTTCGATGCCAAGTATGGTGAATTTTTAGGTGCTCACATGATTGGTGCTAACGTAACAGAAATGATTGCCGGTGTAGTAACTGCGCGCAAGCTGGAAACCACGGGTCATGAAATCATTAAGACCGTGCATCCTCATCCAACCATGAGTGAAGCCATTATGGAAGCGGCCGCAGCTGCTTATGGTGAAGTGATTCATCTTTAATATTTTATTAAGGCGTGTGACCGATATTACCGCGGACAAACATTTCGTTCTGACGCCTAATGAAAAACGGAGTGGTAAGTGCCGCTCCGTTTTGTTTTGGACCGACAATAAAACTCTCTCCGGGATCATCATCCAAAATGAGTTCGGTAAGTTAAAATCATGGTAAAAATCCTTAGTTTTAAGCCCTTATTAAAAAAAATGCTATGTCATGTGGGATAAATTAGCCCAATTTATTCTCCGTTATCGATTGTCACTAACGGTAGCACTTGGACTCATTACATTAGTGATGGGCTACTACGCAACCAAAGTAGAGATGAGTTATGACTTTGCGCGCACGGTGCCACCTAAGGATCCTGATTTAATCTTTCTTAACAAGTTTAAAGAACAGTTTGGTGAAGATGGTAATGTGGTGGCTGTAGGGTTGAAAGATAGCGCGGTTTTCAAAGCGGAAAACTTTGAGCAGTTTCGCCAGTTGAGTGAAAAACTGAAGGCAGTACCTGGCGTAAACAGCGTGCTGAGTTTGCCGTCCATTAAAATTATCCAGAAAGATACGGCCAATGAAAAGTTTGTAATGGCCGACTTATTCCCGAAACGGTCTACGAGCCAGCGCGAGTTAGACAGTTTAATGCTCGAATTCCGCGATCAGAAGTTTTACATGGGCCAGTTGGTGAATGAATCAAATGGCGCTACGATGTTGATCGTGTCGATGAATAAGGATTTTCTCAACTCTATAAGAAGAATTGAAGTCACTGATGGAATAGTACATGCCGGCACGGAGTTTACAAAAGCAACCGGTATTGAATTGCGTTATGCAGGGTTGCCCTTTGTGCGATCAGTAGTAGCAGTGCAGGTGGCCAAAGAGTTGAAAATTTTTCTTGCGATGTCTGCCTTAGTCACGGGCATCATTATGTTTATATTTTTCCGGTCATTCCGCGCGGTGTTGTTCTCGATGATTGTGATCGGCATGGTGGTATTATGGGTTCTCGGTTCCCTTGCCTTATTCGGATATAAGATTTCATTATTGACCGGATTGATTCCACCGGTGATTGTAACCATTGGTATTACCAACGCAATCTATCTGCTGAATAAATATCACCTGGAATATATAAAGCTAAAGGATAAAGAAAAGGCCATTGCTGTTGTGGTGAAGAAAATGGGATTAGCCACCTTCCTCACGAATCTTACAGTAGCAATTGGATTTTTAACTCTGCTATCAACCGATATCATGGTGCTGCGTGAATTTGGGATTGTGGCCGGCATCAACATCATGGTACTCTTTGTGGTGAGCCTGGTAATCATGCCCGGTATTTTTGCGTGGTTGCCAGAGCCTAAACCCAAACACCTTCGCCATCTTGATTTTAAAATTCTCGGCAAGTTTGTGGTGGCAACTGATCTTGCAGTGCATCGCCATCGCATGGTTATTTATTCCGTGTCAATTGGGCTGGCGGTGATTTCTGCCTTTGGCATGCAGCGCCTGCAGTCAATATCATACATAGTTGATGACATCCCTGAAGAAAGTCAGATTAAAAAAGATTTACATTTCTTCGAAGCCAACTTCAGTGGCATTATGCCGCTGGAAATCATGGTGGACACCGGTAAGCGCAGAGGAATTCTGGATGTAAAAAACCTGCGCGTGATTAACGACTTCGAAAATTTTCTTGATTCGATCGATTATGTTTCGCGCCCGGTTTCGGTTATCAGTCTGGTAAAAGCTTCTAAACAGGCATACTATAATGGTAATCCCAACCGATATGATCTGCCCACCAACCAGGAGCGAGGCTTTATTCTGCGCTACATGAAAGGCCAAACCGATGCGAGTGGATTGTTAAAATCTTTTGCTGACTCCACGTATCAGAAGATGCGCATCTCTTTACAGATTGCCGACATTGGTTCAAAGAAACTCGATTCGTTAGTGAGCCAGGTGATTGAACCGCGCATGAAACAAACCTTCGATGGCACTGATATTACAGGAACCGTAACGGGTTCTACCAAGATCTTTATCAAAGGGAATAACTTTTTAATCGCTAACCTGCAAGAGAGTTTGTTGCTCGCGTTTATTCTCATCACACTCTCCATGGCCTTCCTCTTTGCAAACGTGCGTATGATTATCATTTCATTGATTCCCAATTTACTTGCGCTTATGATCACGGCTGGTCTGATGGGTTATTTCGATATTCCGCTGAAAGCGAGTACCGCACTGATCTTTAGTATCACGTTTGGCATTTCAGTAGATAACTCCATTCGTTTCCTTGCCAAGTATCGCCAGGAACAGTTTGCCAATAATTTCTTTGTGCCTGTATCGGTAAGTGAGTCCATCCTCGAAACCGGTAAAAGCATTATCTACACCTCCATCGTGCTGTTTGCAGGCTTCATCATTTTTGCATTCTCATCATTTGGTGGTACGATTGCGTTGGGTATTCTCACCAGTACCACACTGGTGATTTCGATGTTTACCAACTTGTTCTTGTTGCCGGCTTTGATCATGACCTTCGATAAGCCGAAGAAATCCAAAGAGCATTTGCCTATTGACGACATCGACCCGAATTTCTATGGCGAGGAAGATGATCGCGCCATTGATCTGAGCAAGATTAAGATTCACGATCGTGCAGGTTCGGCAGAGTAAATAAGCCTTTTTTAAGCTTGAATTAACTGATTTTTAGGGTGTAGGGTGTGCCCAAAAAGTCCTAAATTGCGCCCCATTATTTTTACGCGAAGTGAGCAAATACAAAGAAGTTAAGGATTTAAGCCTGGCCCAGGTAGCTAATGATATATTGGCTTTCTGGAAGCAGGAATCAATTTTCGAAAAATCAGTGACGTTGCGCGAAGGCGCCCCCACTTTCACATTCTATGAAGGCCCACCTTCGGCTAATGGTACACCGGGTATTCACCACGTGATGGCCCGCACCGTGAAGGATATTTTCTGCCGCTTCAAAACGTTGGAAGGCTACCAGGTAAAACGCAAAGGTGGCTGGGATACGCACGGCTTGCCTGTAGAACTTCAGGTAGAAAAAGAACTGGGCATCACGAAAGATGACATTGGAAGAAAAATTTCGGTGGAGGACTACAACAAGAAGTGCCGCGAGACGGTGATGAAGTATAAAGATCAGTGGGATGATCTTACCGTGAAGATGGGCTATTGGGTAGATCTTGAAAAACCTTATATCACCTACGAGAAAGAATACATTGAATCACTTTGGTGGATATTGAAGCAATTGTATGATAAAAAGTTGTTGTACAAAGGCTACACTATTCAACCGTATTCACCAGCAGCAGGAACCGGATTAAGTTCACACGAACTGAACCTCCCCGGTTGTTATAAAGATGTCAAAGACACTTCCATTGTAGCACAGTTCAAAGTGCAGCGCGATGCGAAGTCAGAGTTTTTGTTCAGTCAGCCGAAAGGCGATGTGATGATACTCGCATGGACGACCACACCCTGGACGTTACCTTCTAATACCGCATTGGCAGTAGGCGAGAAGATTAAGTATGTGCAAGTGAATACTTACAATTCCTATACCTTCAAACCAATATCAGTAGTGCTGGCAAAAGATCTTGTTGGAAAATATTTTTCTGATAAGAATAAAGACTTGAAGATTGAAGATTATAAAGCGGGTGATAAGAATATTCCTTTTGAGGTTGTAAAGGAGTTTACCGGAAAAGATCTGGTGGGCATCCGCTACGAACAACTCATGCCATACCTGCAACCATTCTATGATGCTGACAAGGCATTCCAGGTGATTGCCGGTGACTTCGTGACTACCGAAGATGGTACGGGCGTGGTGCACACGTCACCGACATTTGGTGCAGATGACTTCAAAGTTGCCAAGCAAAATGGAATTCCTGCATTGACAATTAAGGATGAAAAGGACAATGAAGTACCTACGGTAGACAAGAAAGGAAAATTTATTTCTGTAATCGGTGAGAAACTTGCCGAAGGCGTGAAGAAGTTCGGCATCAAAACGCACAAGCTGCTTGGCGCGGATGACTTCTATGTGAAGAATTACACCAATGAAGATGAAACCAATCCTGATTATAAAAACACGGATGTGATCATCTCCATCATTCTCAAAGAAGAGAACAAGGCATTTAAAGTAGAGAAATACGAACACACTTATCCGCATTGCTGGCGCACGGATAAGCCGGTGTTATATTATCCACTCGATAGTTGGTTTATCCGCACCACCGCATTGAAAGATAAAATGGTGGAGTTGAACAAGACCATCAACTGGAAACCGGAATCAACCGGAACAGGTCGCTTTGGCAACTGGTTGGAAAATCTTGTCGACTGGAACTTGTCGCGCTCACGTTACTGGGGCACACCGCTGCCAATCTGGAGAACGAAGGACGGCAAGGAAGAAATTTGTATTGGCTCTATCGGGCAACTGAAATCTGAGATTGAAAAGGCAAATAAATCCGGAATCCAGAATCCGGAATCCAGCATCGAGTTGAAAGACTTGCATCGCCCTTATGTGGACGAAATTATTTTGGTGAGTGCTTCCGGTCAGCCTATGTATCGCGAAAGCGATTTGATTGACGTGTGGTTTGATTCGGGGGCCATGCCTTATGCACAGTGGCATTATCCGTTTGAGAATAAGGAAGTTTTTGAAAAGAGTTACCCGGCTGATTTCATTGCCGAAGGTGTTGATCAAACCCGCGGCTGGTTCTTCACGCTTCACGCCATCGCAGTTATGCTCAGCGAA
>JALOMN010000071.1 GCA_025455445.1 Cyclobacteriaceae bacterium | reverse complement strand
GAAACGAATGTTATTCCTGTGCTTACTGCACATCCTACAGAAGCCAAAAGAGTTACTGTAATTGAAATTCACCGCGAATTGTATTTGCTCATGGTACAGCGTGAAAACACTTCACTGAGTAAGTCAGAACAGTATATAATCAAAGAAAACATTATCAATTTATTGGAAAGGTGGTGGAGAACGGGAGAGATTCATCTGGAAAAACCAGACATTAAAGATGAAAGAGCAAATACCATTTACTATTTGAGTAAAGTTTTTCCAAAAGTGCTGGAGATAAGTGATCAGCAAATTAAAAGTTCGTGGATTGAAATGGGGATGAATCCCACCAAAATAAAAAATCCCGATCTGTTTCCTAAAATCAACTTTGGAAGTTGGGTGGGTGGTGACAGAGACGGACATCCTTTCGTAACACCGGGTATCACGCAAGAAACGCTATTGTTGCATAGAAAGGCAGCTCTTTCTATTATTCAATCCCGATTATCAATTCTGGCAAAAAGACTTTCTGTTTCTGCCATTAGTAATGCAGTGCCCTTTTCATTGTCCGAAGCGATTACTAAAAAATCCAGTGCATTAGGTGAATCGGGAGCAAAAGCGATTAATCGAAATCAATACGAACCCTGGAGACAATATGTAAACTTACTGCTAGCGAAACTGGAAAATACACAAGCTGATAACATTACAGATTCCAACTCTTATTATAAATCTGCTGCTGCGCTGGAGGAAGACCTGAAATTTTTACGGGAAATTCTGATTGAGAACGGCATGAAAGGTCTTTCTGAAGATTTACTATTCCCGATAGAACGCACTATTAAGTGCTTTCGATTTCACCTGGCGAAGTTAGACATAAGGCAAAACAGTAGTTTTCATGACAAGGCAATATCACAAATTTTAAAAACAAACGGTGCAGCCGATTATGATTTTGAAAACTGGGCAGAAGAAAAACGAGTAGCCTACTTAAATAAAATTTTAACGAGCAACACCTTAATTACAGATGTGACAGTTTCATACGGAGCTGAAGCAGACAATGTGCTAGACTGCTACCGCGTAGTGCGAAATCACATTAATCATTATGGTTCAGAAGGCATTGGTTCGTTTATCATCAGTATGACCAGAAATCTGAGTGATCTATTGGTGGTTTATCTTTTGATGAGAGAAACACAATTACTTACTACCGACATACGGGTAGTTCCGCTTTTAGAAACCATAGAAGATCTTCATCACGGCCCTTCTATTTTAGCGGATTTTCTTCAACATCCTATTACGAAAGAAAGAGCCAGCAAATTAGCGCACAAGCAGGAAGTAATGCTGGGCTATAGTGATAGTAATAAAGACGGAGGTACGATTGCGAGCAAGTGGAATTTATTTAAAGCTGAAAAAGAACTCGCTGAAGTAGGAAGAAGGAACCACACAGAAATTTACTTTTTCCACGGAACCGGAGGCACCATCAGCAGAGGCGGTGGCAAGTATCACCGCTTTTTAGAAAGCATGCCCGTAAATACGGTGAAGGGCACTATTAAAGTGACCGTGCAGGGAGAATCTATTGCGCAACAATTTGGCAATCCTCTTACGGCCACATACAATATGAATGCGTTAGCTTCAGGAGTTGCTAAACAAATTTTAAAAAGCAGAAAGGAGATTAAAGACAATCCGTATCCAGCTGAAACCATGGAATATTTAGCTCAAAAATCTTTTGAGCATTACAGGGATTTAATAGAAACGCCAGGTTTTATTGATTTTTACAGCAAAACTACCTGCATCGATGTGCTTGAGAAAAGTAAAATTGGTTCGAGGCCGGCACGAAGAACCGGAAAGCGAACGCTGAACGATTTACGAGCAATTCCGTGGGTATTTAGCTGGAACCTTTCCAGAATTGCACTTACAGGATGGTATGGACTTGGCGAAGCACTGAAAAAATTGAAAGAAGAAAAACCTCAGGAATATCTTCAGTTTAAAAAAAGCATAAATGATTGGACCTTTTTGAGGTTTTTAATGATTCAGACAGAAACTAATCTTCTTCTTTCTAATGCAGATATAATGAAACTATACGCTGATTTAGATGATAATGAAGAAGAAAGAGCGTTGTTCATGAATAAAATTCTAACTGATTATCAAAACGGGCGCAGCATGATTGAAGACCTTTTTGAAGAACCCGCATCAATAAGAAGAATAGGGCAATATGATAACTTAACCTGGAGAAATGACAAATTGATAATTCTGCATAAGCTTCATATAGAACATCTGAAACAATGGAGAAATATCAAGGATGAAAACAGCATAGAAAAAGATAAAATGCTAAGAAAATTACTGAGCCTGATTAATTCACTTTCAAGTGGTTTAAAAAACACTGGATAAGATTATTAAAAGAATGTCTAACGACAAACACTTTAATTACGGTAGAATTTTATTTTACTCATGTAAAAAAGTCGGTAGCAATAAAATAAATTAAAAGAACATTATTTTTGCATGGTGATAAATCAAATCAGAAATAGCGTTTTCACAAAAGTCGTATGGGGACTATTAGCACTGTATTTCTTAAATATCAGTGTGGACTCCATTGATGCACACCCAGAATCTATCAAAGAAGATTTAACCATCAATGACCAGGAAAGTATCATTGAAATAGTGGTGGAAGATGTGCTTGGTTATGAAAATGCAATTAAAGAATATGACGAGCATGATTCAGAAGAGCAAAATAAAGGGAATACGAGTAAACAATCCTTTACCATTTACTTTTCAGGCCTCTTCAACCCTACTCCTACGGTGGTTATAAAAAGAAAACAACCACATTCTGAATATGAAACCCAGATAACAAACGGGTTCCATCAACTCGCTACTCCTCCACCAAAGATTTGACCTAACGATATTTTTAACGTGATGGCTGATTCAGCTATCAGTTGATCATTTAATTCTTTAAAGTCAAATCACTATGAACATAAAAATCTTTATGACGCTACTGATTTTAGTAGTCTCATCAATCTATTCCAATGCTCAAATTACCGATGCAGAAAAAGACAGCATCTATATACAGCAAGTGGAAGAACATAAAAAGCCATACAAGGTGTTACATGCCGAACCACTCTATATTGATCTGATCCGTGACCTCGGAGCAAGAAAAGGAGAAAAAGAATGGAACCTGGGCATTGGATTAACCGACAAATTAAAGTTTGATTCCTACGAAGTGCTTGTTGAATATGAGTGGGCACCGGTTGACCGTCTCGGCCTGGAAGTGGAATTACCTTTTACATTTTATTCTCCTGTAAATGGATCGGAAAAGGATTCTATTCCATCCGATCAATTGAACAGCATAAAAATGGCTGCCCAATGGTCATTCTTTGTAAATGAACGAATGGCTACCTCCATGGCATTTGGTTATATCAATCAATTTGAACTTTCAAATTTCAACAATTTTGGAAACCCATTTATCAAAGGCAATGTCTACAATCCATTTATGGTAATGGCAAAGCGTTGGGGAAATAATTTTCACACATTAGTTTATACAGGCCCCATGATAACTCAGGATTTCCAGACCAACCACTTTCAAAAGAAGTATGATATCCATACAAGTTTTCACTATATGATTACAGGTACAAGGAATTTCATTGGCGTAGAATTCAATAAAACATTCCGACATGGTGATTTTGATATGACCATACGACCGCAAATGAGACTGGAGATAGCAGAAAATTTATTGATTGGAATTGTAGCAGGGATTCCGGTGGTGCGGGAAAATGAACGATTCAGCACATTTGCCCGATTAATTTGGGAACCACGCCATCTGAAAAATAAACACAGACACTAAGGGCAGTTAAGAAACCATGCAACTTACCATGGGTAACACCAGGTTGATTCTATGTTTCTGATTCTTTAAATGACCTAAAAAACAACTAATTAATCTCATTCTTTACTTCATGAAAGTGCATTTCGCGATTAATGAATAATTGCCTATTTTTATTAGTTACGTAATTCAAAAAAGTATGAAAAGTCTAAAAATCAATTACTTTCTAATAGCACTCTTGCTATTTACATTTATTTCGGGCTGTAAAGAGGAAGATGATATAAATTTTAGCTCAAAAACAATCGAAGGATTGTTGTATTACTATACGAATGAAGCAACCAAACAAATCAGAGTAGTCGATATGAATTTAAACGCTCCTTTCAGAAGAAGCTACACCTTGTCAGATGATTATACATTAGAAAACGTTGCACAAGATAGAGACTATCTAGTTATAAAAGTATACAGACCCTCCACTACCAGTGCAGTAGCAACAGCAAAAGGTAAACTAATAAAATCCAAAGTACTTGAAAACAATTGGTTGTTTGTAGCGAATAATCCATTTGTAGGACTAACAGGCATCACCGAAGAAAGTTGGTCGGAAACAAGTGACTTTTCTAATAATGCCAGCGGGTTCATCTTTCACAAAGTAGAAGAAATCAATGGCGAAGAAGTATACGCCATAGAAAGTGTGGCCTACCCTGGAAGATATTTCTCACATCAGGGACATCCGATTCAAGGAGCTAATCTATTATTCTTAGACGAATATCCGTCACCACAAGATGCTCCGAAATTCAGGCTGTACAAACCTAAGGCAACCTTTTTGGAGGGTGCAACCGATGTGCCTGTGGATGCAGGTTTTGCAGGGTAATCGATTAGTGTGAATGTAAGGCCGCGAAGGTCTGAACGCGAAACAAAATGTATCTGCATTAAATTATTGCTTGATGAATTTAAATGCTTTACCCAGACAATATAAGATTATTGTTTCAGCATTAGGGGTGATGACATTTATAACCGGTTTCTATTTATCGGCCTTTAACTCTTTCGGATACCAATCCAATAATGAGAGCATTGGAATTACTTTGATGATACTTTCTATTTTGCTTTATCCAATCTTCTGGCCGGATGACTTACTTAGCATAAAGTTGAAAGTGCATTTTTCTGTTAAGCTGCTGATAATAATTCTAATTGGATTTGGAATTGTACTCTCCCTTATACTAACGGTTCTATATGTGAAAGAAACGTATTTAAAAATAGAACTGAACAAATATGGAGTGAAAACAACCGCAATAGTAACGGGTTTTGAATATGAATACATCCGGTCAGACAAAATTGAATATGCTACAATACAATATAAAACAGGAGGCCACACAATCACGCAACGAATTAAAAACTATAGTAGTACCTATTACATTAACCAGCAGTTGCCTATTTACTTTTCAGAGATAAATCCTGAAATGTTTCAGATAATTGAAAAATAATCATTTCCTTACTTATTCTACCTGCGAGATATAATACCAGCTATACATTATCAAGGCGCTTTCCTCCTCCCGGATTGTCAGGCAAGATGAATAGCGCTAAAAATTACTATTGATTAACAACACGTACCCTGGTATCCTCATCAAAAAAATGGTTGATTAAATATGAAAACATGCGGCATAGAAACAAACCTGAACTTCCATTGAACTCTCTTCCATGGTAAGTAACTTAAGTAGTAAATAAATTCTTATATTAGTTTACATAACTGCCAGACATTTAATTCATCAAAATGAAACGCATTACGATCATCCTTTTATTTTCATCCATTTTCTTACACTGCACCTTAAGCAGCTGTAATGCACAAGTTAAAAATGAATCTTCCAAATCAGCAATGAATGCAAAACCTGGTGAAGTTGTTAAGCAACCTGCCAATTACAAGGAAGGTGCTGACTATGATGTGTACAATCGCATACGAATCGTTGACAAGGTTGGGTTTACATCCCCACAGGAAGCATATAGTTTGTTGCTTCCCAAAAATTGGCAGCATCAATCTGATATTGTGTGGAATATGCCCGGATCATCCTGTGCAGGAACATTCAAATGGTTTAAAGGAACATCAGTAGATACGAAACATGAACTGATCATGTATCCTGATTTGATTTATATGTGGAATTCCAATCCGGAAATTATGCGGTATAACCAGGGTTTTGAACCATCCTCAAATTGCTCATACCATCAACCTATTGATGCAGCAACGTATTTGAAACAAGTATTTACACAAGAGCTGGGCAATCCTCAAGTTATAAAAATGGAAACCAACCAGGATGTAGTGAACCAGATGCAACAATCAGGCAATGCATCGGTTGCTGAATTGAGACAATATGGTGCCGGTGATGTTAGATTTTTTCCGACAGCATTAAACGCGGTAGTGAGATGGAACGATGGAACTGAGGGATTACTAATTCTTGGTATAATGGTTTCGGAAATCACCGTACCCAATGTGTATACCGGTTCCTCTGATAAAATTTATACTACCAATGTAACCAGGAGAACGTTGTACAGGTATCCGGGTAAAGAAAGTGAACAGGCAAAAAACAGATTTGCAGTGATTATGAGCAGTGTCAGAACCAATCCGTATTGGAATGATGCAGTGAATCAGTTTTGGAAAAATATGAGGCAGCAGAGTAATATCGTTCATTTAGGCAACATAAAAGCTATGGATGAGCAGACCAGAAGAATAGGTGAACAAACTATTAAGGCGGGTGAAGCACGTTTGCGCACGATGGATCTGGAAGTAAGAAACTGGGAGAAACAACAAAGCTCACAGGATCGAATCAATACTTCCTTTATCAAAACAATACGCGAAGTAGAAAACTATCGTGATGAAACAGGCGTATATGAAATGAGTTCAAGTTATAGTAATGCCTGGAGCAGAGGAGATGGAAATAGTTTTGTAATGAGTAACAATCCAAACTTTAATCCTGCGTTGGTCTTTCAGGATCAAAACTGGAAGGAAATGAAAAAAGTAGATTAATTATTGATGTGATTGGCACTTTTATCCCCTGCTGTTAATTCATAGCTGAGAAATTTCAGCGGACACAGAAATTATTCTGTAAATAAATTTTATTCCTTCTATCTCCCACCGTCTGTGCTATAAATAATTTTATCAAACCAGACCTTGAATATTTTCTTAGCTTACAAGTTCAAAAAAACAGGCTATGTCTAAAACAACCAAAAAAGGAACCGCGGCAGTGTGGGCGGGTGAAGGTAATGTAAATACCCAGGGAACCATCAGCACACCTATCGTAAACAGTGTGACATTTGCCTATCCTGATCTGGAGGAGTGGCATCAGGTATCGCTAGGCAACAAGAGCGGTTTTATTTATAGTCGCAATACAAACCCTACGGTGGCTGCTTTAGAAGAAAAGATACGCGTACTGGAAGATGCGGAAGCAGCTGCGGCATTTGCTACCGGTATGGCTGCCATCAGCAACACCCTATTTACTTTTCTAACCGCAGGCAAGCGCGTGGTGTCAA
>JALOMN010000449.1 GCA_025455445.1 Cyclobacteriaceae bacterium | reverse complement strand
AGCCATGCAGGAAAGAGGCATGGAAATACGCATTCTGGTACCGCGTTTTGGTTTGATTAATGAGCGAAAAAACAGGCTTCATGAAGTAGTGAGACTTTCTGGAATTAATATCTCTGTGGGTGATGAAGAGAAGCCTTTGATAATAAAAGTAGCATCGATACCGAACGCAAAACTTCAGGTATATTTTATTGACAATGAAGATTATTTTCATCGTAAGTCAATGTTTCACGACAAAGAGAATCGCTTCTATGAAGATAATGATGAACGTGCCGTATTCTTTTGTAAGGGAGTAATTGAAACTGTGCGGAAATTAGGCTGGGCTCCAGATGTGGTGCATTGTAATGACTGGATAACCAGTTTTATTCCTCTTTACCTTAAAACAACCTATAAGAACGATCCGCTGTTTAAAAACACAAAAACAGTTTTCACTATCTACAATAATAGCTTCACACACAAATTCAAGGGTGATTTGATGGGTAAAGTGCGTATGATGGATATTGAAGACAATATGCTCGGCCACTTAAAAACAGCAGATTACGAAGGCTTTATTAAATTAGGCGCTCAATTTTCTGATGTTGTTTCTGTGGGTGGAGACAATAAAAAACTGGAAGGATTAGTTAAGAAGCTAAAAGAGACAAAAGTTGAAACAATCGAGAAAGACGATAACTATACTGAATCGTTCTATAACCTGTACACTGACCTGGTGGGTTAAGTTAGCCTCACTATTTACTTTTATTATATTACTTGGCTCCTGCAAAGAAGACATAAACGAATTAGGTTTTCGCAGTCTTCAGAAGCTAAAGGTGGTATATGCTGAAATTCCAGTAGAAACCAGTGTATTGTGGATGGATTCATTGCGCACTACAAATTTACAAGGTGAATCACTACGTATTCTTGCTGGTAACTATACCGATCCTGTTTTTGGAAGCGCGCAGGCCCAGGCTTTTATGCAATACCGGCCAACAACCACAAACACAGTAATCACTTCCGCTGCTATATATGATTCCATAGTTCTGAAATTGCGCTATGATTTTTATAGTTATGGATCGCAAGGCGAAACCCCACAGACCTATGCAGTTCACGAAGTGCTTGATACCTTATTTTCTGATAGAGCTTATTATAGCAATTCGGTGGTATCAATCAGTCGTTCTCCATTAGGTATTGGAACGGCAGCTGTAAATCAGGAATTTTTTAAATCAGAATTTGATGATACCGATGCAGATTCTGTAATTACATTGAAAGTAAAATTAAGCAACACGTTCGGTCAGCGTTTATTCGATGCTGTAGATCGTGAAGATGAAAACTATACTAATTTCGATCTATTTAAGAATGTATTTAAAGGACTGGCCGTTTTGCCCTCCAATTGTGATAAAGTCACTGGATTTAACCACACCGATTTAAACAGTGTACTTACACTTTATTATCACGAGGGTGATGATAAAAAAACCATTACGTATAGTTTGTCGGCAGGTGTGACGTTCTCGAAAATAATTCCAGATAGATCTGCATCAGAGATTTCAGCATTAGATCAATTTTACACTGAGTATACACCAGCGTCCAAAGCTTATATACAGTCAGGAACTTCGGTGATCACAAAAATGGATTTCTCTAAATTTTATGAGTATACAGATACCATTCCTAACCTGGTAATCAACTCTGCCGAAATTGTGGTGAGCGGAGTAGAACAGTCATCACAGTATTATCTGCCTAAAACACTTTCCTTGACATTATTAAAGAATAATAATCGATATAAAACCTACGTAGAAGATCCTGAAAATTTGCAAACACCCGACCCGGATTATGTAAAGCTGAATGGTGTGGTAGTGTTGGCGGATGAACTTAAGTTTCTGGTTGCGTTAGACCAGGGAGGAGTGATGAATATGGGTTATAATTCTTCCGGCAATAGTTACAATAGTTTCCCCACGTTGTTTTTTCAAAGATTGTTTGATGTAAAGGATGCACGCTACCCGTATATCGCTTTACGCGCATCCGATCCGCAGCCAGGTAAATCTGTTACCAGGTTTGTGATTCCAAAGGATGGAGTAAAACTAAAACTCTATTACACTCGCCCAACCCAGAGCGATAATTAAAAAACAATAATCAATATGTGTGGAATTGTTGCGATAGCACGGGCATTGCGCTGTTAAATAGTGGACTTAATATTTATAAGAAAAAGGGAAAGGTTTCTGAATTGGAAACTTTTCTGAAGGGCCAAAGCCTTGATAGTCACATTGGCATGGGCCATACACGGTGGGCCACCCACGGTGAGCCTAACGATGAAAATGCACACCCACATTATTCAGCAACAAAGAAACTTGCGATTATTCATAATGGGATCATTGAAAATTATGCAGCGCTAAAGCAGGAGTTGTTGCGCAAGGGGCATATTTTTTTAAGTGAAACAGATACAGAGGTATTCATTCATTTTATTGAAGATATTAAGGAGAATGAAAACTGTTCACTCGATGAAGCAGTACGATTAGCATTAACTAAAGTGGTAGGGGCATATGCGATTGTAGTTATGTCGCTGGAAGATCCGGATTTGCTTATTGCTGCGCGTAAAGGAAGTCCGCTTGTAATTGGTGTGGGCAAAGGCGAATTTTTCATGGCGTCAGACGCCACTCCAATTATTGAATACACCAACGAAGTGGTGTATTTGAATGATAAGGAAATGGCCATAATCAATCACGGTAAACTTACGGTAAAAGACACCTCAAACCTTCCACTCACGCCTTACATTCAAACCATTGATCTTGAGTTAGAGGCAATTGAAAAGGGCGGTTACGAACATTTCATGATTAAGTAAATTTTCGAGCAGCCACGATCAATCAAAGACTGTATGCGTGGAAGATTGGATTCTGCATCAGGACGATTGGTGTTGGGAGGTTTGCGAGAGTATCTGA
>JALOMN010000070.1 GCA_025455445.1 Cyclobacteriaceae bacterium | reverse complement strand
CTGGCATGTTTCAAATAAAACTCAATCATCTTTTCCATGAAATGATGGTGCATTTCATGGATTAATAAATTACTTATATAGGGATAATTATGTTTTTCGAGCAAAATTCGTATGGCAGTGGGCTTAGGAATACCCATTACCTGGTTTGCTTCTTCGATGGTGATACGAATATGAATCTTTTTAAATACGCGTTGTAATACACGGTGTACGTCTTTATTATCATTAACTGTGGTACCAGCTAAATCAAATACAATCAGCTCAGGTTTATTCATTTTGCGAAAATGCTGCTCCTAATGCATTATTTCAAACTTAGCAGATGATGATAAGTTTAAGATTTACAAAACTTATTTACAGAAACTTAATACGAATCAATGGAATAACCTTTTTAAATAAGAGTTAGTTTGTAATAACTATAACTGTGGATTGTGCATGGATAAGATAAATGAAATCATTGAAGAAATATTCAACTTATATTATCGGTTTGGCCATGTAGATTACATTGGCGAACCGGTATCACAAATAGAGCACATGTCGCAGGCAGCGCAACTGGCTATGGAAGAAGGATATGATGATGAAGTAATTCTGGCTGCATTCTTTCACGACATAGGCCACATTTGCGTGCAGGCCAATCCCGCAGAAAACATGAATGGCTTTGGTGTGAAAAGGCATGAGAAGGTGGGTGCAGATTTTCTGAGAAGTAAAGGTTTTCCTGAACGTATCGCACACCTTGTAGAAAATCACGTGCAGGCCAAACGCTATCTCACGTATAAATATCCTGAGTATTATGAAAATTTATCTGTGGCCAGTAAAAATACGCTAGCATATCAGGGAGGTGTAATGAGTAAAGAAGAAGCATCAGCTTTTCAAAAAGATCCGCTGTTTAAGTTGAGCATACAAATGCGCAGTTGGGATGAAGAAGCGAAGGAAATGTATGTTCCCATTTTAGATTTAGATATCCTGAAAGTAAAATGCAAGAATGTACTCTCTCAAACCTTAAATAAAACAAGACAACCCTTGTTTTAATAGGGTTGTCTTGTTAAAAAGTTTAGCGTGAAATACTTTCAGTTTCATTATACCATTTGATATTCCGGGAGAAATACATCAGCAAACTGATGACCAGGAATAACCCGATACTGCCAATGAGTAACGAATAATCCTGCGCCTGGATGATCACAAAAATGAAAATATAAAAACAACTCATCAGGCCGGTAAACAACCACACAAATTGCCGGCTTCGCAGAAACGTTGATGCATAAAAACTTACCAGCACCGTGGTGGCAACAGATGCAATCGCATACGCTACATTATAGCCTACATGTTCTGACAAAGAAAGCAGCATCGTATAATAAATAATCAAAGCCACTCCGATTAATATGTATTGAAAAGGGTGAATTTTAATCTTGCTTGTTATTTCTACCAGAAACAAGGCTGTAAATGCAAGAATAATTATCAGCGCATGGTACTTCGCAGTGCGTGTGCTCTTTTGATATTGGTCAGCCGGAATTAATAATCTCACTCCAAATTCTGAACCACCTAAGGACTGATCATTGTCTAACCACTTCTGTGAGAAGGGGCGATTGAATGAAAGCACATTCCAGGTAGCTGTAAAACCTTTCTCATCGATGGTGCGATCGTCCGGTAATAATTTACCTTCAAAGCTGGGTGAAGACCAAATACCTGATAAATCTACTTGTGTGGATTTGCCTACAGGAACGAAGTACAAGCTTTCACTCCCTTTAAGACTTAGTTGTAATTTAAACTGACCGGTAAAATCATTGCGGGTTTTCAAACCAAGGGGCATCACAATTCCACTGGTCACAAATATACTTTTACCATCCTCCGCAATATTTGAAGCAGCACTGATTGCAACTTGCTGATTTATGTTGATACCGATAGTACTGGAAGGCTCTGCCGTAATTTTTTTATCGCCAAATTCAATGATGGGGTTAGCGTCAATGCCTCGAAGATCAGAAATGCTGTTTACAATCACAGCCTCTTGCCAATGCACCTGCTCATCCGGAATATTCCACGCAGAAAAATCAGGCGTTACAAATACAGCATCCATCGCAATATCAGACGTATACACGGCTACATCAAAAATACCCCGGTGCAAAAGTTGCGGCTTCACGTTTCCTTTTACTTTAAAATCATCCGGAAGGAAAAAGGCTTTATGAACTGTTTCTATCGCTTCTTCTATTTGTCTGCCGGCCTCCCATCTCTTTATTATTTCCGTTTTAGTGAAGGGAATCACCAGCACAGGCCCGGAAATGGTTTGGCTTCCCGACCACTTGTCGGAAACCTCGCTGACTACTTCATCTGCACGGGTCTGGCGCTCATTAATCAGATCTTCTATCCACGATGCGGGTATCATTAAGATAAGAAGCAGAAAACCGATTGATAAAAGTTTAATGATAATTGATTCAGTGAGCCATTGATTAAATCGCTCAATGAGGTTGGGGGTTGTGTTTGTTTCCATAGTTGAATATTTAAAAGTACTTTGTATTTAAAAGTTTAAGGGTAAAAAAATTATTTTCGTTGTTGTTTGATTAATTCCTCCATTGCGTCAAGGTGTTTTTTGAATGCGTTTCTTCCGCGCTCAGTTACTTTATAGCGAGTGTTTGGTTTCCGATCCACAAATGATTTGTTCACCGAAATATATTTTTCGCGTTCCAGTGCTTTCAAATGCGTGGCTAGGTTGCCATCGGTAGCAGCCAGTAATTCTTTCAACGCGTTAAAGTCATATGATTCATTCGCTGACAATACAGAAACTATCTGCAGGCGCAGCCGATGCTCCAGTATTTTATCAAGATTCTCGAATGGATTTTTCATTGGTCATATTTCTTATACATCACCAATCCATACACGATGTGCAACACGCCAAAACCGAAGGTCCAGAAATACAATCCGTAACCCATGAACACGGCTGAAATTAAACCCAGTATAATTTCAGTATAACCCAGGTAACGCACTTCATCAAATAGATTGGCACTTGCATTAATCAATGCCAGTCCGTAAAAAATAAGTGAGGCTGGCACTGCGATGAGATAGTAACCCTGCATCAATAAAATAAGAATGAAAATGCCACCAGAAAGCAAGGGAACAGACAGGTTTATTAATAAGCGTTTGCTGGTGGTATCCCAGATTTTTGTACCCAGCTTCTTCGATTTGCGCAGCGCCATTGCATAACCTGTAGCGAGTGAAGCTACCAACACACCTACCGCGATTAAAATTAATCGATAGGTGATTGTTATTTCTTTGATGCCCTGGTCATGATAATCAAATGGCGTTGCCGGTTGATAGATAATAGTGTAGGCCAGTGATGCGCCCAGTAAGGCATACACTCCTGCCAGCACACCCGATAACCCACTGAGCGATAAAAATTTGACGGAACGTTCCATCAATGAGCGGATGGATTGAATGTCTTCTTCGTAGGCGGTATTTGGCTTCATAAAAAGTACTTTGTGTTTCAAAGTTAATGAACGAAATGAAAGGATCAAGGGTTTTCGTATAGAAATAGATTTTTTTTGCATCAATTTGGATAATTGAGGGGCGATCGTGTATTATTGCACTCCCAAATTCTCCCTTACCTGCCTGCCGGCAGGCAGGGCTCAGCAGGCGATAAAACTTGTTGAGAAAATCCGGCAGAATGATTTTCTCCCTTAGCTCAGCTGGTTAGAGCATCTGACTGTTAATCAGAGGGTCCTTGGTTCAAGTCCAAGAGGGAGAGCTAAAAAGCCACTGAAAAGTGGCTTTTTTGTTATATGCCCGTATTCTCTTCAGAGCGGAGTATCCCACTTCGGGGACCCTGAGTTTTGTTACCCCCCCAACAAACACAAATTTCTCTTGTTTGTTGGTCAAGAAGACCAACAAAGGCTGGAATCTCTTATATGAAACTAATTGAACTTGTTTACGGAGTCCCTTCCAGGAAACTCCGCTGAGAAACAGTAAATCTTATTGAGTTCTCTGCCATGATGTGAGTTTGCCGTTTTCTATATAGCAATACATGTTTTTATAAACGAATTGCTCTTTCTTCCCATACACATTTACTGTTTCATTAATCCTTTCAGGATAACTATGCCACAGAATTAATAAATCACGTGGCATACCGATATACAAACCATCATTCCTTTTTAATATATCGAGTGTTTCCTGTCCATATTCTGCAATGATTTTTTTATCACGACCTTCTTCTGCTGCTTTGGCGATTGCCAAACGTTTAGCTTCTGCAGTTCTTGCTTCAGCTTCTCTTTGCTTTAGCGTAACAACTATCTGTGCGTCCTGAATCCTGACCAAAGAATCCCTTTTTGTATACGACTTTTGAAGTTCTGCTTGCTGCTCCTTATCCATAGCTCCGTCTAAGTCTCTGAATGTGCCCGTAAAGACGAAAGACACAACACCACTCTTGGACTTTACTCTATAGTAATTAGGCTCCTTTTTCGATTTACTCATGTAAGTGGCGGTGTCTCCTTTTAAAAAATATGTACTGTACTTCCAGTTCTGAACTTCACTATCTAAATCAGTTATTGAATTATAGTTTTCTAAAAACACAATCCGACCTTGTGCAAAAGTTGTCAAAGTAAAAAAGGGTACACTTACAAAAGCAATGAACATTGACCGAATGCTCACGACATTAATTTTTGAGATTAATATTGTTTTCATAAACAAATGATTAAAATTAAAAAAAATACTCCTTCCACGCGGAGTATCCCACTTCGGGGACTCCTCTTGTTTGTTGGTTAAGAAGACCAACAAAGGCGGGGATTCCGCTATGATAGAATTACAAGGTATCTTCAAGTGCATGCCACGATTTAATTATAATATCCGTGCTTAATTTAATAAATTGTAAATTCAATTTCTGAAATGAATAATTCATCAGCACTATGGTATTTTGAGAGCGTTAATTTATTCAAGGTACTTTGCCCACACAAAGTAAAGTCGCTGGCTCATAAGCACGTCTATAATCATTACAAGAAAGATGAATATATCTATTTCACAGGCGAACCGGCTACACATATCTATATGATTGTTTCCGGTCGTGTCCTGATTGGACGATACATGGAAGATGGTAAGGAGATTGTTTCTGCCATCTTAACTTCGGGAGAAATTTTTGGTGAGCTGGCTATTGCCGGTGAAAACAAACGGACTGATTTTGCGCAAGCGATGGATGTCAATACTACAATTTGTCCGCTTAGTATTGATGAGTTGAAAGAGCTTATGAAAGAGAACAAAGATCTGAACTTCCAAATTTTAAAGTTGGTGGGATTTCGATTAATGAAACTTGAAAGAAAAATAGAGCTTTTGATATTTAAAGATGCTCGCACCCGCATTATTGAGTTTTTAAAAGATGCTGCCTCCTGGAAAGGAAAACAAGTGGGTGATGAAATGATGATTCCCACCCGGCTAACCCATAAAGATATTGCCTCACTCACGGGTACATCCCGACAAACGGTTTCTACTATCTTAAATGAATTAAAAGAAAAGAACCTCATTAATTTCGATCGGAAGAAAATTCTGATTCGGAACTTGAAAAATCTCATGTAAGTGTCGGCCATACGACATCTAAATTTTCTTGCAAAGACGAAATTCGTGCAACCGAAAAATAATGAGATATTTAATCCTGTCAATCATTCTAATCTGCACAACTTCAGTTTATAGTCAACCCCGTATAAAAGCAGTAGATTTCACCGGTGGAGTCGGAAATTACGAAGGTTCTGTTTCAATGATGTACACACACGGATGGCGGTTCGGCAAAAATCAAAAGTTTGAGTTTGCTATTGCCGGAAGATTCACAACCTATCTGGGGCAAAACCAATATTATGTTACAGCACCTGCCGAAATCTCTTCTGGCGATACAGGACCAAGCGTTATTTTTAAAGAGAACATTCCGGAAAATATGGATTCCTTATTAATTAACTGGTCTCAAATAAATGCATTGAATGTGGCGATTCATCTCGGTTACCAATTTAATGATCGGCTCTCAATGGGTGTTAATATAGATGCTATTGGATTTTCATTTGGTCAACAAAAAACAGGAAGTTATTTAAATGGTTCGATAGGTCAGCAGACGAACGCCCGGCCCACCTCGTTTAATTTACTTTTGATCAGCGACAATGATTTAGGCTCACTTAATTCTGAACTATTTCTAAAATATCATTTCCAATCGAACTGGGGGATTAAAGCTGGAGTGCAATTTTTATTTACTGAATACACTACTGAAACGGAAGTGCAACAACTACCAGAACCTAATGATCGATTTAGAAATAAATCATTGTTATTGGCAATAGGCATCACCAAAATTCTCACTCTTAAAAAATAAAATCATGATAAGACTTACCATTTTTTTGGCCTTGCTTTTTTTCACTTTGGCCTGTGAAAGCGAAGATGCCACGCCCACCACCACCTTGAATGATGATTTTGATGAATCAGATGCTACCTTGTTGCGCGAAGGAAAATGGATGGGAAGCGGAACTTATAATGTATCCGGAGAGGCTAAAATTTATGAGCAAAATGGAAAGTTGGTATTACTTCTCACAAATTTTAGTTCGAGTAACGGACCTGACCTGAAAGTTTATCTTAGTACCACAACCGGTGCGGCTGCTTTCGTTAATCTTGGCGAGCTTAAATCCACAAACGGGAAACAAACTTATACAATACCCGTAGGCACTGATTTAAATCAATTCAAATTTGCACTGATATGGTGCCAGCAATTCTCTGCTTTATTTGGAAAAGCCGAGACCCAATAGTTAGAAAATTCCGTACTTCCATATGCGATTTTAAACTTCAGAGAACTTCATTTACTCCCCTTTCCGGAGTGACTTTCGTGAGCTTAGAATCTTTGATTGCTCTTCCCTTGTTGGTGTTGCGCGCGGTTATTGTGAGAAGGATACACCAACTAGCGAGATATACTTTTAATTCCAAAGGAATGTCCGCTTCGGGGACACTGCGTTTTGTGAACCCCTAACAAACAACAAATTTCTCTTGTTTGTTGGACAGGAAGACCAACAAAGGCGGGGGTGTTTTAGCAGAATACACCAGTTTACATTTTATATGTAATAATTCGCGGTTATGTCTTTCACTTTGTGGAAATCGCTGGGGAGATGTGATAGTATCAATAATAGATTTTGATAAAATTTATCTATCTGTATATCAACAATTTACATAAAACTAAAACTATATTAATTAGCTTTTACTAATATTTTTAGTATTTTCGGGTAAACATTTACGGCCATGAAAATACTTAAATCACGCCTCATCGGCACACGCTGCATCAAGGCAAAAGATCCTAATATCCAGTTGTTTCAGATACGCATGTTGCTCAACCAGCATCGCAATGCGTAACCAGCATCGCAATGCGTTAGTAGAAAGAATCCTGACCGACCTGACTACTTACATCGACTTTAAATTCAAGTCGCAACCCACCCGCAGCAACCTGATTACCATTTTCGAAAAGCTGGTGGAATTAAAAACCAAAGACGTAGATCTCGAATACTACACTCCTGTGCTCAAACAGTTGAAGCGTAAAGACGAAATCTCGCTTACCAATGATTGCTTCTTTATGGAAATTGATGATCAGATACGCATGCATCTGAGTGCTCAACTACATTTTGCGGCCTGAGTAGTGTATCATTTATTTAGTTGCTGTGAAAAAATTGACACGTGAGGAAGAAGACCGTCTGGATGAGACACACATCAAAGAAATCTGGAACGAGTTACACACCCGCTTTGGTTTCAATTTAAAGGAATGGAAACCACGGTTCGAAAAATTTGTAATCAAACAATCAAGGGAAACCAATCTGATGAGCTGCTTCTATCAATTTGGACATGATAATATTAATCCAGTGTTAAACGAAATATTGGGACGGCAGCGCCTCTACCCCACTTTTACCAACCTGGTGGAATATGTGATTTCGAAAAGCAATCTGAAACCACAGAATAAAAATTCAAAATAATAACGCCAGAAATTATAAGATTAACTCAATAAAAGATTGCTTGCACTTACAAAACAAAATCATCTTCTATAGCCGGCAGCTTTTTCTGATTCAGATCTTTCATGTACTTCCTGATCTGCTTCTTATTCGATTTGGCGCCCACACTGGTAGTTACTCCGCTTAAGATCATTTTTACCCAATACTGGAACACGGCCCGGTTGCGATCTCGCTCGTAAAATATCTTGCCCATACGATCCGTATTGTTCGTTCTAACTACAAATGTATTAGCTGCAAACTTCAGGAGTTGATTCTTCAACGAATGCCGCGATGTATCATTTCTATCAAGAAATTCTACTTTCAAATCATGATATAAAAATTTCATTGAACCTAATGACAGATATTCACGTCCTATGGCACGCATATACAAGGTATCTACATACCCTGATTTAAAATCAACCGCTACCATTGGCACCAATGCAGCATTGAGAATAGAAGTTTTAAAGGGACTTACCTGGGTGGTGAGCACAAAACCTCCGAGTGTATCAGCGTAAGATTCACGCATTCGAAGATTAACACGGGCGCTATCCATAAATAGTGCGCTGGCACGAATACGCAGGGAATCATTAGATTCCAAATCTACATTTTTTACATTCCGCACTAAGGCATTCATTTTACTGAAATTGATGGTTCCTTCCTTTTCTGTAATTCTTGATTTCTCTGTGTAGGCAATCTTACCATCTGAAACTAACACACTATCAATCTTGAATTTCACATTTACATTTTGAAATGCATTGGTAGGAAGAGGCTTAATTGCAGTAGCGAAGAAGGGATGAGTTTTGTCACGCCCAATCTCCAGGTTGGGTGAAGTAACTTGAATTTTCGACAGGTGAAATACCGAATCGTTCATCATTCTTTTTATATCGAACGTATGGAAGTCAATCGATTCTATTTGTGCATGCATGTAGTTTGTCTGATAATAACTATCTGCCAGAAATTGCTGCTTATCCTTTAAAGGCCGGAATTCAAATTGTCTGATTGTGCCCGAACTGATTTGCGGATTATAATCCAGTCGATCGAAGCCAATCAGATTTCCGTTCGTTTCGATTTTTGCTTTCAAATTATGGATTGTCGCAGTAGGATGATTATCCTCCAGTAATTTCCATGGATCTTTAAGGTGATCAGAATTTAAGACCAGGTCATTCAACGAACCATTTGCTATCAGCACCGAAATCTTATCTGTACTAATATCTATCGCATCAAGTTGTAGTGAATTTAAATTTGCCTTAAAATGTGCAGAAGAATCAAGTCCTGAAGTTTCAAGTTGATTGAACTTAAGTTTAACACCTCCCAGCAAACTATGCAGCTTAACTATTTTTTTATAGTGCGTAGCCGTGTCGTAGCTGGCAGAATGAAATGCAATTATACCTTGATTCGGTTTCTGTACTTCCTTTGCAACATATCTTTTCTGCATCAAGGTGTCCATTGAATATCTGAGCTTCCTGGTACCGGATTTTGTCTTGATTGTTTCCGAAGGAGATTCCTT